>NZ_CP061703.1:0-300000 GCF_014764305.1 Mesoflavibacter profundi | reverse complement strand
GCTTAAAATCTTCATTAGAAGAAGCAGGAGCAGAGGTTGAGCTTAAGTAAGCTTACCCAATAAATTTTACAAAGGTTTAGGTCTGGAGAGGTATCTCTAAGACCTAAACCATTTGTCGTATATAGTCACAAGCTATATACAAACATTTTTTTTTAATCAAAATTTCGTCCATTGATGTTAGTAACACAAGCTGAAAGATTAAATTTCTCTTCTATTGTAAATAGAACAGAATATCCTGACTTTATGGATATTCAGATTAAATCCTTCCAGGATTTTTTCCAACTAGAAACTAAATCTGAAGAAAGAGGTGATGAAGGACTATATAACACCTTCCTAGAAAACTTTCCAATTACAGACACACGTAATCAATTCGTATTAGAATTTTTAGATTACTTTATCGATCCACCAAGATATACTATAGAAGAGTGTATTGAAAGAGGATTAACTTATAGCGTACCTTTAAAAGCTAGATTAAAATTATATTGTACAGATCCAGAACACGAAGATTTCGAGACTATTGTACAAGATGTATATTTAGGTACTATTCCATATATGACTCCAAGTGGAACTTTTGTTATCAATGGAGCAGAAAGAGTTGTTGTATCTCAATTACATAGATCGCCAGGAGTATTTTTTGGTCAATCATTCCATGCTAATGGAACAAAATTATATTCAGCTAGAGTAATACCTTTTAAAGGATCTTGGATAGAGTTTGCTACAGACATTAATCAAGTGATGTATGCTTACATCGATAGAAAGAAAAAATTACCTGTAACGACTTTATTTAGAGCAATTGGATTTGAGCGTGATAAAGATATATTAGAAATTTTTGATCTTGCAGAAGAAGTTAAAGTTTCTAAATCTGGTCTTAAAAAAGTATTAGGACGAAAATTAGCAGCACGTGTACTTAACACTTGGCATGAAGATTTCGTAGATGAAGATACAGGAGAAGTTGTATCTATTGAACGTAACGAAATAGTTCTAGATCGTGATACAGAACTAGATAAAGATAATATTGAAGAAATCTTAGAAGTAGGAGTTAAAACAATCTTACTTCATAAAGAATCTTCTCAGCAAGGTGATTATGCTATTATTCATAACACTTTACAAAAAGATCCAACAAACTCTGAAAAAGAAGCTGTAGAGCATATCTATCGTCAATTACGTAACGCAGAGCCGCCAGATGAGGAAACAGCTAGAGGTATAATTGATAAATTATTCTTCTCTGATCAACGTTATTCTCTTGGTGAAGTTGGACGTTATAGAATGAACAAAAAATTAGGTCTTGATATTGGTATGGACAAACAAGTTCTTACTAAAGAAGATATCATTACCATTATTAAATATTTAATCGAGTTAATCAATTCTAAAGCAGAGATTGATGATATTGATCACTTATCTAACCGTCGTGTACGTACAGTAGGAGAACAATTATCATCTCAATTTGGTGTTGGTTTAGCTCGTATGGCTCGTACAATTCGCGAGCGTATGAATGTACGTGATAACGAAGTTTTTACTCCAATAGACTTAATTAATGCTAAGACATTATCTTCAGTAATTAATTCATTCTTTGGAACAAACCAGTTATCTCAGTTTATGGATCAAACAAATCCATTAGCAGAGATTACTCACAAACGTCGTTTATCTGCATTAGGACCAGGAGGATTATCAAGAGAAAGAGCAGGATTCGAGGTACGTGACGTTCACTATACACACTACGGAAGACTTTGTCCTATTGAAACACCAGAAGGTCCAAATATTGGATTAATTTCTTCACTTTCAGTATATGCTAAAGTGAATTCAATGGGATTCATTGAAACTCCATATAGAAAAGTAACAGACGGTGTTGTAGATATTAAAGGAACACCAACATATTTAAGTGCAGAAGAAGAAGAAGAAAAGTTAATCGCTCAAGCAACTGTAAAAGTTGATGAAGATGGTAAAATACTTCATGATAAAGTAATTGCTAGAATGGAAGGCGATTTCCCAGTAATGGATCCAAAAGAAATTCATTATACAGATGTAGCGCCTAACCAAATTTCTTCTATATCAGCATCTTTAATCCCATTCTTAGAGCATGATGATGCCAACCGTGCATTAATGGGATCAAACATGATGCGTCAAGCAGTACCATTATTAAGACCTCAATCTCCAATTGTAGGAACAGGTCTTGAAAAACAGGTAGCATCAGATTCTCGTGTATTAATTAATGCAGAAGGAAATGGTGTTGTAGAATACGTAGACGCTAATGAAATAGTAATTAAATACGAGCGTACAGAAGACGAAGCTAAAGTTAGTTTTGATAGCGACGTTAAAACATATCCTTTAATCAAGTTTAGAAAAACTAATCAAGGTACATCAATAAACTTAAAGCCTATTGTAAGAAAAGGTGATACAGTTGTTAAAGGTCAAGTACTTTGTGAAGGTTATGCTACTGAAAAAGGAGAATTAGCCTTAGGAAGAAATATGAAAGTAGCCTTTATGCCTTGGAAAGGGTATAACTTTGAGGATGCAATTGTAATTTCAGAAAAAGTAGTACGTGAAGATATTTTTACTTCTATTCATATAGATGAGTATTCATTAGAAGTAAGAGATACAAAACTAGGTAATGAAGAGTTAACTAACGATATACCAAACGTTTCTGAAGAAGCTACTAAAGATTTAGATGAAAATGGTATGATCCGCGTTGGAGCAGAAGTTAAACCTGGAGATATTTTAATTGGAAAAATTACTCCTAAAGGTGAATCTGATCCAACACCAGAAGAAAAACTTTTAAGAGCAATTTTTGGTGATAAAGCTGGTGACGTAAAAGATGCATCATTAAAAGCATCGCCTTCTTTACATGGTGTTGTTATAAACAAAAAATTATTTTCTAGAGCGATTAAAGATAAACGTAAAAGAGCTCAAGACAAAGAAGATATTTCTAAATTAGAAATGCTATATGCAACAAAATTTGACGAATTACAATCTGTATTAGTAGACAAATTATTTGCTATAGTAAACGGTAAAACATCTCAAGGTATCTTTAACGATCTTGGAGAAGAAGTGTTGCCAAAAGGTAAAAAGTTTACTTTAAAAATGTTAAACGCAGTAGATGATTATACGCATTTAACAGGAGGAACTTGGACAACTGATGAGCATACTAATAAGTTAATCGCAGATTTAATCCATAACTATAAGATTAAAGAAAACGATTTACAAGGAGCTTTAAGACGTGAGAAATTTACAATATCTGTAGGAGATGAACTTCCATCAGGAATAATTAAACTAGCTAAAGTTTACATTGCTAAAAAACGTAAACTTAAAGTAGGAGATAAGATGGCAGGACGACATGGTAACAAAGGTATTGTTGCTAGAATTGTTCGTCAAGAAGATATGCCATTCTTAGAAGATGGAACGCCAGTAGATATCGTACTTAACCCATTAGGTGTACCATCTCGTATGAATATTGGACAGATTTATGAAACTGTTTTAGGATGGGCAGGACAAGATTTAGGTAGAAAATTTGCAACTCCAATTTTTGATGGAGCTACTATAGATCAAATTAATGAGTTAACAGACGAAGCAGGTATACCAAGATACGGACATACTTATTTATATGATGGAGGTACAGGAGATCGTTTTGATCAACCTGCAACAGTAGGTGTGATTTACATGCTTAAGCTTGGTCACATGGTTGATGATAAGATGCATGCTCGTTCTATTGGACCTTACTCTTTAATTACACAACAACCTTTAGGTGGTAAAGCACAATTTGGAGGTCAGCGTTTTGGAGAGATGGAAGTTTGGGCACTAGAAGCATATGGTGCATCAAGCACACTTAGAGAAATCTTGACAGTAAAATCTGATGACGTGGTAGGTAGAGCAAAAACTTACGAAGCAATCGTAAAAGGAGAGCCAATGCCAGAACCAGGATTACCAGAATCTTTTAACGTATTAATGCACGAATTAAAAGGATTAGGGTTAGACATTAGATTAGAAGAATAAAAAAATAGTAGTCAGTAATCAGTATGTAGTAAATCTGCATACTGAAAGCTGGAGACTGAATACTATAAGAAATTATGGCTAGAAAACAAGATAAGAATTCAGTAAAGAGATTTAATAAAATCTCAATTGGTTTAGCATCACCAGAATCTATATTAGCAGAATCTAGAGGTGAAGTTTTAAAACCAGAAACTATAAATTATCGTACTCATAAACCAGAAAGAGATGGTTTATTTTGCGAGCGTATTTTTGGACCTGTAAAAGATTACGAATGTG
The DNA here is from genome assembly GCF_014764305.1 of Mesoflavibacter profundi. Classification (NCBI taxonomy): domain Bacteria; kingdom Pseudomonadati; phylum Bacteroidota; class Flavobacteriia; order Flavobacteriales; family Flavobacteriaceae; genus Mesoflavibacter; species Mesoflavibacter profundi. The sequence goes on along the minus strand of NZ_CP061703.1, from coordinate 295,740 downwards.
CTTGTGGTAAATATAAACGTATTCGTTATAAAGGAATAGTTTGTGACCGTTGTGGAGTAGAAGTTACAGAAAAAAAAGTACGTCGTGACCGTGTAGGACATATCAATTTAGTTGTCCCAGTTGCTCATATCTGGTATTTCCGTTCTTTACCTAATAAAATAGGGTATTTATTAGGATTACCTTCAAAGAAATTAGATATGATTATTTACTACGAAAGATACGTAGTAATTCAACCAGGAAATGCTAAAAATGAAGAAGGAGAACCATTACAAAAAATGGACTTCTTAACAGAAGAAGAATATTTAAACATTTTAGAAACGCTTCCTCAAGACAATAATTATCTTGAAGATACAGACCCAAATAAGTTTATAGCTAAAATGGGTGCAGAATGTTTAATTGATTTATTAGCTAGAATTGACTTAGATGGCTTATCATTTGAGTTACGTCATAAAGCAAATACTGAAACTTCAAAACAACGTAAAACAGAAGCTTTAAAGCGTTTACAAGTTGTTGAAGCTTTAAGAGAATCTAATGAATACAGAGAGAATCGTCCAGAATGGATGATAATGAAAGTGGTACCTGTAATTCCACCAGAATTAAGACCTCTTGTACCTTTAGATGGTGGACGTTTTGCTACTTCAGATTTAAATGATTTATACCGTCGTGTAATTATTCGTAACAACCGTTTAAAGCGATTAGTAGAAATTAAAGCGCCTGAAGTAATTTTACGTAATGAAAAGCGTATGTTACAAGAATCTGTAGATTCATTATTTGATAACACACGTAAATCTTCAGCAGTAAAAACAGATTCTAACAGACCATTAAAGTCTTTATCAGACTCTTTAAAAGGTAAACAAGGACGTTTCCGTCAAAACTTATTAGGAAAACGTGTAGACTATTCAGCACGTTCTGTAATTGTTGTAGGACCAGAATTAAAATTATTTGAATGTGGTCTTCCTAAAAATATGGCGGCAGAATTATACAAGCCTTTCGTTATTAGAAAATTAATCGAGAGAGGAATTGTAAAAACAGTTAAGTCTGCAAAGAAAATTATAGACAAAAAAGAACCAGTAGTTTGGGATATTTTAGAAAACGTTTTAAAAGGACATCCAGTACTATTAAACCGTGCTCCTACGCTTCACAGACTTGGTATTCAAGCTTTCCAACCTAAATTAATAGAAGGAAAAGCGATACAATTACATCCATTAGTGTGTACGGCATTTAACGCCGATTTTGATGGTGACCAAATGGCGGTTCACTTACCATTAGGTCCAGAAGCTATTCTTGAAGCGCAATTATTAATGTTAGCGTCTCATAATATCTTAAACCCTGCAAATGGTTCGCCAGTAACAGTACCATCTCAGGATATGGTACTTGGGTTATATTATATGACGAAGCACAAAAAATCTACTCCAGAACTAGTAGTGAAAGGAGAAGGTTTAACGTTCTATTCAGCAGAAGAAGTTACAATAGCTTACAACGAAAAGCGTGTAGATCTTAACGCAGGAATTAAAGTACGTGCTATAGATTTTAATGAAGCAGGAGAATTAGTACCTCAAATTATAGAAACAACTGTTGGTCGTGTACTTTTCAATGAAAAAGTACCAGCAGCAGCAGGTTTTATAAATACGGTATTAACAAAAAAATCTTTAAGAGATATTATTGGTAATATCCTTAAAGTAACAAGTGTACCAGAAACAGCTGCTTTCCTTGACGAAATTAAAACATTAGGTTATAATTTCGCATTTAGAGGTGGATTATCATTTAGTTTAGGTGATATTATTATCCCACCAGAAAAGCAGTCAATGATAGACGAGGCTAACAAAAAAGTGGACGGAATTACCGGAAACTATAACATGGGACTAATAACAAATAACGAACGTTATAACCAAGTTATTGATATCTGGACTTCTACAAATGCCGAGTTAACAGAGCTTTCTATGAAGCGTATTAGAGAAGACCAACAAGGGTTTAACTCTGTATATATGATGCTAGATTCTGGAGCTCGTGGATCTAAAGAACAGATTCGTCAGCTTACAGGAATGCGTGGATTAATGGCAAAACCTAAAAAATCTAACGCAGGTGGAGGAGAAATTATTGAAAACCCAATTCTTTCTAACTTTAAAGAAGGGCTTTCAATTTTAGAATACTTTATCTCAACGCACGGTGCTCGTAAAGGTCTTGCCGATACAGCATTAAAAACAGCCGATGCAGGTTACTTAACACGTCGTTTAGTAGACGTATCACAAGATGTTATTGTAAATAGTGAAGATTGTGGTACTTTAAGAGGAGTAGAAGTTACACCTCTTAAAAAGAATGACGAAGTTGTTGAGAGTTTAGCTGAAAGAATTGTTGGACGTGTATCATTAAACGATGTATACAATCCTTTAACTGAAGAAGTTTTAGTAGAGGCTGGTCAATTAATTAATGAAACAATTGCTGATAAAATAGAACAATCACCAGTAGAATCTGTAGAAGTTCGTTCACCATTAACATGTGAAGCAAAACAAGGTATTTGTGCACAATGTTACGGACGTAACCTTGCTACTAATAAAATGGTTCAACGTGGTGAAGCTGTTGGAGTAGTAGCAGCTCAATCTATTGGAGAACCAGGAACACAGTTAACACTTCGTACATTCCACGTTGGAGGTATTGCAGGAAACATTTCAGAAGAAAATAAACTTGTAACTAAATTTGATGGAATTGCCGAAATCGAAGACCTTAAAACAGTTAAGGGTACCGATAATGAAGGTAACGAAGTAGATGTTGTAATCTCTCGTACATCAGAATTAAAATTAGTAGATAAGAAAACAGGAATTGTACTAAGTACAAATAATATACCTTACGGTTCTCACATTTTTATTAAAAATGGAGAATCTTTAAAAGCAGGAGATGTTGTTTGTTCATGGGATCCATACAACGGTGTAATTATTTCAGAATTTGCTGGTAAAGTAAGATATGAAAACATCGAACAAGGTATAACTTATCAAGTTGAAATTGATGAGCAAACAGGTTTCCAAGAGAAAGTAATTTCTGAATCTAGAAATAAAAAGCTTATCCCTACTTTAATTATCGAAGATAGTAAAGGTGAAGCTATAAGATCATACAACTTACCAGTTGGTGCTCATATAATGATTGACGATGGAGAAAAGATTAAGGTTGGTAAAATCTTAGTTAAGATTCCTCGTAAATCTGCAAAAGCAGGTGATATTACAGGAGGTTTACCTCGTGTAACCGAGTTATTTGAAGCACGTAATCCTTCTAATCCAGCAGTAGTTAGTGAGATTGATGGTGTTGTATCTTTCGGTAAGATTAAGCGTGGTAATCGTGAGATTATTGTGGAATCTAAATTAGGTGAAATTAAAAAATACCTAGTTAAGTTATCTAACCAAATTTTAGTACAAGAAAACGATTTTGTTAAAGCAGGAATGCCATTATCAGATGGATCTGTAACGCCTAATGATATATTAAATATCAAAGGTCCTTCAGCTGTACAACAATATCTAGTTAATGAGGTACAAGAAGTATATCGTCTTCAAGGTGTTAAAATTAATGATAAACACTTTGAGGTTGTAGTAAGACAAATGATGCGTAAAGTAAGAATTATCGATTCTGGTGATACTACTTTCTTAGAAGATCAGCTTGTTCATAAATCAGATTTTATCGAAGAAAATGATGAAATCTTTGGAATGAAAGTTGTTGAAAACGCAGGCGACTCTACAAACTTAAAAGAAGGACAAATTATTACAGCCTTCCAATTAAGAGACGAAAATTCTATACTAAAACGTGAAGATAAACAGTTAGTAGACGCTAGAGACGCAAGACCAGCAACTGCAACACCTATCTTACAAGGTATAACTAGAGCATCGTTACAAACTAAATCATTTATATCTGCAGCATCGTTCCAGGAAACTACAAAAGTACTAAACGAAGCAGCTGTAAGTGGTAAAGTAGATACTTTAGAAGGTCTAAAAGAAAATGTTATCGTAGGACACCGTATTCCAGCAGGTACAGGTATGCGTACTTATGATAATATCATAGTAGGATCTAAAGAAGAATTTGATCAAATGATGAAGGCTAAGCAAGAAGTAAACTTTAACTAGTTTATAATTGACTTTTAATTCACATTATATTATAACACTAAAGAATCCTGCATTTTAGCAGGATTCTTTTTTTTAATTAATTTATAAATTATGTCAGACGCAAAAGATAATAAACCAAAACAAGGAATAAATATAGAGTTAGATGAGAAAACTGCAGAAGGAACTTATTCTAACCTAGCCATTATTAATCACTCAGTTTCAGAATTTGTTATAGATTTTGTAAGCATTATGCCAGGTACTCCAAAAAGTAAAGTAAAATCTAGAATAATATTAACTCCGCAACATGCAAAAAGATTATTAAAAGCTTTAGGAGATAATGTACAGCGATTTGAAAATGCTCATGGAGAAATTAAAGATTATGAGCAACCTCCAATTCCTTTAAATTTTGGACCAACTGGTCAAGCATAAAAAAATCCCATCTTAATAGATGGGATTTTTTTGTATAAATATTTATTATTGAAATTATTTTTTTAATAATATTTGTTTATTGAATGTAAAAAAATCGCTTATTTAAATCGTTTTTAAAGGCTTAAAATAATTAACCTTACACATTTTGAATGAAAATATTTTGACTCGTTTAAAATGTCTTTAAATGTTGTTTTGGTTATTTGAACTCAGAAACATAATGAAATTTAATACTTGGGTATTTTTGTTCTGTCATTTGTAAAGAAAATGCAGAATCTGCTAAAAATACTAATTGGTCATGTTTGTCTTTTGCTAAAAAGCGTTGTTTTACACGAGTAAATTCTTTGAATTCTTCATTTTTTTCATCTTCTGGATCTACCCAACAAGCTTTATATACATTTAAATTTTCGTATGTACATTTTGCGCCATATTCGTGCTCTAATCTATACTGTATTACTTCATACTGTAAAGCTCCAACGGTACCAATTACTTTTCTTCCATTAAGTTCTAGGGTAAATAATTGAGCTACACCTTCATCCATTAATTGATCAATACCTTTATAAAGTTGTTTTGATTTTAAAGGATCTGCGTTGTTAATGTATCTAAAATGTTCTGGTGAGAAGCTTGGTATTCCTTTGTAATTTATAATTTCTCCTTCTGTTAAAGTATCTCCAATTTTAAAGTTACCTGTATCGTGTAAGCCTACAATATCACCAGGATAAGAAATGTCTACAATTTCTTTTTTTTCAGCAAAAAAGGCGTTTGGACTAGAAAATTTCATTTTCTTATTATTTCTTACATGTAAATAAGGAGTGTTTCTTTTAAATTCTCCAGAAACAATTTTAATAAAAGCTAGTCGGTCTCTGTGTTTTGGATCCATATTAGCATGTATTTTAAAAACAAAACCTGTAAACTCTTTTTCATTTGGTTTTACTAAGCGTTCTTCACTTTTTTTAGGTCTTGGTATAGGAGCAATATCTATAAAACAATCTAATAGTTCCCTTACTCCAAAATTGTTTAAGGCAGATCCAAAAAATACTGGTTGTAGTTTACCTTCTAAGTAATTTTCTTTATTAAATTCAGGATAGATTCCTTCAACTAATTCTAATTCCTCTCTTAAAGTATCGGCAGATTTATCTCCAACTATCTTATTAATTTCAGGTGAGTTTATATCTGAAATTTCGATAGTTTCTTCAATGTTTTTTCTTTTATCTCCACTAAACAGATTAATGTTTTTCTCCCATATATTATAAATTCCTTTAAATTCATAACCCATGCCAATAGGAAAACTTAATGGTGTAACAGTTAACTTTAATTTTTGTTCTATTTCATCTAATAACTCAAATGCATCTTTTCCTTCACGGTCTAATTTATTAACAAACACTATCATAGGTATGTTGCGCATTCGGCAAACTTCTACTAATTTTTCGGTTTGTTCCTCAACACCTTTAGCGACATCAATTACTACAATTACACTATCTACAGCGGTTAATGTACGGTAAGTATCTTCTGCAAAATCTTTGTGTCCAGGCGTATCTAAAATATTTATTTTTATACCATTGTACTCAAATGCAAGAACAGATGTTGCTACAGATATACCTCTTTGTCTTTCAATTTCCATGAAATCACTAGTAGCACCTTTTTTTATTTTATTGCTTTTTACAGCACCAGCTTCTTGTATTGCTCCACCAAAAAGTAATAATTTTTCAGTTAGTGTTGTTTTACCTGCATCTGGATGCGATATTATACCAAAAGTTCTTCTTCGTTTGATTTCTTCAGTAAATTTCATAGAAAATTAAATTTGTGCAAAGATAATTGTATTCTTAAGATATAATAATTTTAAATTCATATTAGTAAATAGAATGACTACTCAATATTTGTAGAATTTTAATAAATTTTTAACGAATGTAAATTCGGCTTTTGTAAGTAGAAATCTGTTAATCTAATAAAGTTGTTGTTTAACGAAAAACTTACTTTTATAACATTTATTATTTGAGTAAATAAGTTAAAACTATTTAATTTCGTATTGCTTTATTGTTCCCCTTAAAACAATTTCAGTGTGTAAATATTTGTAAAATCGGATAATTAGACTAGGTTATTGTTTATTCCCCTGATTTTCAATACAATTTAATGTTACCTATAAATTTAAATAATTTATAGGCTAACTAATATTATGAAATTTAGAAGTTTAAATCTTATTATTTTAACATGAGCAAAATTACTTTCTCCCAAAGAATTAAGTTTGTAGCATTTTTATTCTTTTCTTTATTATTAACCTCTAATGCTTTTGCAGACGGTACTAGACAAGTAATGCCTAATGCAACTAATGGAACTGCAATTTATATTAGGACAGATGCATCTAATTCTGGACCATATATTGGAGCTCCAGAATCTAATAGATTGTATTTTACAATTGCGGATGCCACATCAGAAAATTTATACTTTGGTGTTCAGGCAAGAATTAGAAACTCTTATCAAGGTGGTAATAATCCTTTATTAACTAATTTTTATTATAGAATATTTAATGCTGCAGGTGTTGCTCAAACACCACCAACATTATTCACAAATAGTGGTACTGCAGCAGGATATATTCCTAATTATGCTAGAGCAGTTGCAGGTCCAAATATTGGAGGTGCTACGCCAGCTGGATATAATCCTATAGTTTTTGATCCTTCTGCAAACGGAGATTATTATATAGAACTTTATTCAAGTAACGATGGTGGTGCAACAGCAGTAAATACTGCTCCTGGAGGAATTAATTTTCTACCATATTTTGATTTTACCGTATCTGATGCTGCTAATAATCAAGTTGACGGTAGAATTTGGTCAAGAAAATGGAGTTTTATTACCTATTTAGTTGAAAATGCAGATAACAATGCAGGAACTCCAAATGTTCCAAATCCTTCAGGAAATGCTTCTTTTGAAGGAGACTTTTTTGCATATACAGATGATCAAGTAATTGTAGAAGTACAGTTCGAACCTGGTTTTAGGCCTTTTGGTTATCAATTAGCGATGAATAGATTTGGAGTTGTTAATGATGATGATAATCCTGCTAACGATTTTTTATTAACAAGAGGATCAGTGTCTTATGGGACTGGTCTGGCTCCTTCATTAGATAATGGATTTCAGATTTTTATAACATCTCCAGATCAGAATGTTTTTGTACCAAGTATAGAACCAGATCCAGTTGTAGCAGATGAAATTAGAGGTTGTCCTGGAAATTATTTTATTCCAATAACATTAATTTTAGCTCAAGATACTGCAATTATTTTAGATTTTAATGGAGTTGCTGGTTATCAAGAAAATACCGAAGATGTTTTAATAGAAGTTTATGAAAATACACCAGGATTAAAGTTAATTCCTTGGGACGGAAATGATGGTTTAGGTAACCCTGTTACAGGCGGTACAACAACCATTACAGTAACATCTTATATAGGTCGTACAAATGTACCTATGGATGATGCCGAACTAAATATTAATGGTCTTAGCATTAGTGGTGTTGCTCCAACAGTTGGAAACAGACGATTATTTTGGGATGATAGAAATATTACCGTGACAAATGATGGTACTGGTTGTAACCCAACAGGTAGTAACGCTTTAAATAACCTGACAACAGTTAATCCTGCTTTTAGTAGAGAGCGATTAATAGATGGAATATTTGGTCCAGCACATGCTTGGAGCTCTAGTAATCCAGACGATTCTGTTCCTGCAATTAGCCAAGGTGGAAATAATACAAATAATGTTCTGTGTGATGATTTTGGTAACACAAGAATAGTAAACACTTGGTTCTATGGTGCGACAAAAACTATTCCTCCTTCACCAATTTTAATTCCTAGCTGTGATTCTGATGAAGATGGATTAACCGATAGTGCAGATTTAGATGATGATAATGATGGTATACTAGATACAACAGAACAAGCAGGATTAAATCCTTTTGGAGACGAAGATGGTGATGGTGCAGCAGATTATTACGATTCTGATTATTCTGGATTTGTAGATGCAAACGGCGATGGTATTAGTGATCAATTCGATATTGATGGAGATGGATTAATAAATCAATTTGATACAGATGCAGACGGAGATGGTTGTTTTGATGCTGTTGAAGGAAATGGTGGATTTGTAACAGCAGATCTTAATCCAGATGGATCCATTAACGATACAGAAGATGCAAATGGAGTTCCTAACGCTGCTTCTGGAGGACAAAACGATGTGAGTTCTCAAAATGCAGCAGTAAGTGGTTGTGATACAGATGGTGATGGTGTTTTAAATGAAAGCGATATTTGTGAAGGTTTTGATGATTCAGTAGATTCAGATGGAGATTCAATACCAGACGGTTGTGATTTAGATGATGATAACGATGGTATTTTAGATGAAAATGAATGCTCAGAGACGTTAAATGTTAACTTCACATATAATGAAACATTATCATCAAATGGGAATTTAGTATTTACCGCGATGATAAATGGGGTAGAAGAAATATTAACTATTAGGCAATCTACTAATCCAACTCATTATTTTGGGTCAACTAATACAGTTGAACCAAGTGGTGTAATAATTACAGCAGGAAATACTCCGTCAATTCAAGCACAGGATGGTGATGGAGCACCAGGATTAGATGTTTTTGAAAGCGCTATAACTTTTTATTCTTCTATAGCAATTGATAGAATTCAACTTCCTACTCTTGATGATTATGATAGAGATAATAATGGTACGGACCCTACAGATGGTATTGCATTTACCATTTCTGGTACATGGCAAATCAATAATGGAGATATGGCTTCTTATGATTTGAATACAGGAGCACTAATATCTAATAATCAAGCTGGGAATGCATCCTTAAATCTATCTGTAGGTGGAAGTTCTGCTCAAGAGTTGGTTTCAAGAGGAGCAATAGGTTCCGTTTTAGTTAGAGGCACAGCTGGAGGTGAAACTAATGGAGCAAGCGCAACATTTATTGCTAATAATCCTTTCACTAACGCTTCATTATTATTTGAAGATTTAGCTCAAAATGGTTCAAGGGAAAATATTATTAATACAATCACTTCAATTGTTTTGAATGCTACAGTTTTAGCGTGTCCAGACACTGATAATGATGGTATTCCAAACCAATTAGATACAGATTCAGATGCAGATGGATGTCCAGATGCATTAGAAGGAGGAGACAATATAGACTTAACTTCTGTAGATGTAAATGGACAATTAACCGGAGCAGTTAATACAACAACAGGAGTACCAAATAATGTAGATGTTAATAATGGTCAATCAGTCGGAGGATCTGTAGATGGAGTACCATCAGATGCTTTTGGTCAGTGTGATTCAGATGGAGATGGAGTCATAGATGCAAATGATGTTTGTAATGGTTATGATGATAATTTAAATGCAGATGGAGATGCTGTACCTGATGGTTGTGATTTAGACGATGATAATGATGGTATTTTAGATTCTGTAGAGTGTGAAAGTTTATTATCTCAAGGAGGATTTGAAAATGTATCAGGTTTAAATAATGGAAATAATTTTCCAGTAGATATTTCTCCATGGGTTTTAGGAACAGGTAATGATGCCAATGTTGTTCAAGTTGATGGAGCTGGAGGATTTGATTACGGTAGTGCAGGTCCTTTTGAAGATGCCAATCCTTTAACAGGAGCAGGAACACTTCAACACTACTTAGATATAGCTAATGGTTCTAATGATTTTTATCAATCTTTCACATTAACAACTACTTCAAAAGTAACTTATTCAGGATATTTCTCAGCAAGAGATAACCTAGTTGGTAATGGTAGTATCCAAATTGTTTCAGGAATTGGAACTACAGGAACTGTTATGGACGGAACAGGTATTTTAGTAATAGATTCAAATGGAGATTCTCAAAACACTCCTTGGTTATTTATAGAAAGAGAAGTTATTCTTCCTCCAGGTACATATTCTTATGTAGTTTCTATGGAAGAAGAATTAAATTTTGATGAAGCAAGAGTATTAAGTTGTAAAGATACAGATGGTGATGGATTCTTTGATTATCAAGATATAGATTCAGATAATGATGGATGTAATGATGCTGTAGAAGCAGGTCATTTAGATAATGATAATAATGGTGAGGTAGATGGTACATCTTATGATGCAAATGGTCAAGTTGTTGGCTATTCTTCAGCTTACACTGGAACAAATGTAAATGTAACTACTCCAACTCAAGTAGTTGTAGATGCTTCTGCTTTATTGGATCAAAATGTAGAATCTGGTAATCCAGCTACATTTACAATAACATCAGTATCAGCAACTTCTACAAATACTTATACAGGAACAGCACCTAATACAACACCAGATTATTCTGTTGGAACAGATGTTTCTCCAGGGATTAATTATCAGTGGTATATAGGAAATCCAACTTCAGGAGGAACAGCAATTCTTGCATCAGACTCTAATTATACTGGAGAAAATTCTCAAACTTTAAATATTTTAGATGTTACAGGTTTAAACAATACTCAATATTGTTTATTAATAACACATGATAATAATAATTGTATAAATGAAATTAACTGTGTAACACTAACTGTTTTTATTAATCCAATCACGCAAGACGACACCATCACAGGATTAACGACCAACACGGCAGCAGTAGTCGATCCATTTGCAGACAATGGTAATGGAATAGATACCGATCCAGATGGGACGTTAGACGCTAGTACGGTAAACATTATTACAGCCGGCGCAACGGATAGTGATGGCGATGGTGATAACGATACGTTAGTGGTTGCAGGTGAAGGAACCTGGACGGTAGACAATACTACAGGCGCCGTGACCTTTACCCCAGAGGTAGGCTTTACAGGCGATCCAACACCAATAGCATATACAGTAGAAGACAACGATGGTAATGTTTCAAACGCATCTACGATCAGCTTAGATTACGATGCACAGACGCCAATCACGCAAGACGATACCATCACAGGATTAACGACCAACACGGCAGCAGTAGTCGATCCATTTGCAGACAATGGTAATGGAATAGATACCGATCCAGATGGGACGTTAGACGCTAGTACGGTAAACATTATTACAGCCGGCGCAACAGATAGTGATGGCGATGGTGATAACGATACGTTAGTGGTTGCAGGTGAAGGAACCTGGACGGTAGACAATACTACAGGCGCCGTGACCTTTACCCCAGAGGTAGGCTTTACAGGCGATCCAACACCAATAGCATATACAGTAGAAGACAACGATGGTAATGTTTCAAACGCATCTACGATCAGCTTAGATTACGATGCACAGACGCCAATCACGCAAGACGATACCATCACAGGATTAACGACCAACACGGCAGCAGTAGTCGATCCATTTGCAGACAATGGTAATGGAATAGATACCGATCCAGATGGGACGTTAGACGCTAGTACGGTAAACATTATTACAGCCGGCGCAACGGATAGTGATGGCGATGGTGATAACGATACGTTAGTGGTTGCAGGCGAAGGAACCTGGACGGTAGACAATACTACAGGCGCCGTGACCTTTACCCCAGAGGTAGGCTTTACAGGCGATCCAACACCAATAGCATATACAGTAGAAGACAACGATGGTAATGTTTCAAACGCATCTACGATCAGCTTAGATTACGATGCACAGACGCCAATCACGCAAGACGATACCATCACAGGATTAACGACCAACACGGCAGCAGTAGTCGATCCATTTGCAGACAATGGTAATGGAATAGATACCGATCCAGATGGGACGTTAGACGCTAGTACGGTAAACATTATTACAGCCGGCGCAACGGATAGTGATGGCGATGGTGATAACGATACGTTAGTGGTTGCAGGTGAAGGAACCTGGACGGTAGACAATACTACAGGCGCCGTGACCTTTACCCCAGAGGTAGGCTTTACAGGCGATCCAACACCAATAGCATATACAGTAGAAGACAACGATGGTAATGTTTCAAACGCATCTACGATCAGCTTAGATTACGATGCACAGACGCCAATCACGCAAGACGATACCATCACAGGATTAACGACCAACACGGCAGCAGTAGTCGATCCATTTGCAGACAATGGTAATGGAATAGATACCGATCCAGATGGGACGTTAGACGCTAGTACGGTAAACATTATTACAGCCGGCGCAACGGATAGTGATGGCGATGGTGATAACGATACGTTAGTGGTTGCAGGCGAAGGAACCTGGACGGTAGACAATACTACAGGCGCCGTGACCTTTACCCCAGAGGTAGGCTTTACAGGCGATCCAACACCAATAGCATATACAGTAGAAGACAACGATGGTAATGTTTCAAACGCATCTACGATCAGCTTAGATTACGATGCACAGACGCCAATCACGCAAGACGATACCATCACAGGATTAACGACCAACACGGCAGCAGTAGTCGATCCATTTGCAGACAATGGTAATGGAATAGATACCGATCCAGATGGGACGTTAGACGCTAGTACGGTAAACATTATTACAGCCGGCGCAACGGATAGTGATGGCGATGGTGATAACGATACGTTAGTGGTTGCAGGTGAAGGAACCTGGACGGTAGACAATACTACAGGCGCCGTGACCTTTACCCCAGAGGTAGGCTTTACAGGCGATCCAACACCAATAGCATATACAGTAGAAGACAACGATGGTAATGTTTCAAACGCATCTACGATCAGCTTAGATTACGATGCACAGACGCCAATCACGCAAGACGATACCATCACAGGATTAACGACCAACACGGCAGCAGTAGTCGATCCATTTGCAGACAATGGTAATGGAATAGATACCGATCCAGATGGGACGTTAGACGCTAGTACGGTAAACATTATTACAGCCGGCGCAACAGATAGTGATGGCGATGGTGATAACGATACGTTAGTGGTTGCAGGTGAAGGAACCTGGACGGTAGACAATACTACAGGCGCCGTGACCTTTACCCCAGAGGTAGGCTTTACAGGCGATCCAACACCAATAGCATATACAGTAGAAGACAACGATGGTAATGTTTCAAACGCATCTACGATCAGCTTAGATTACGATGCACAGACGCCAATCACGCAAGACGATACCATCACAGGATTAACGACCAACACGGCAGCAGTAGTCGATCCATTTGCAGACAATGGTAATGGAATAGATACCGATCCAGATGGGACGTTAGACGCTAGTACGGTAAACATTATTACAGCCGGCGCAACGGATAGTGATGGCGATGGTGATAACGATACGTTAGTGGTTGCAGGCGAAGGAACCTGGACGGTAGACAATACTACAGGCGCCGTGACCTTTACCCCAGAGGTAGGCTTTACAGGCGATCCAACACCAATAGCATATACAGTAGAAGACAACGATGGTAATGTTTCAAACGCATCTACGATCAGCTTAGATTACGATGCACAGACGCCAATCACGCAAGACGATACCATCACAGGATTAACGACCAACACGGCAGCAGTAGTCGATCCATTTGCAGACAATGGTAATGGAATAGATACCGATCCAGATGGGACGTTAGACGCTAGTACGGTAAACATTATTACAGCCGGCGCAACGGATAGTGATGGCGATGGTGATAACGATACGTTAGTGGTTGCAGGTGAAGGAACCTGGACGGTAGACAATACTACAGGCGCCGTGACCTTTACCCCAGAGGTAGGCTTTACAGGCGATCCAACACCAATAGCATATACAGTAGAAGACAACGATGGTAATGTTTCAAACGCATCTACGATCAGCTTAGATTACGATGCACAGACGCCAATCACGCAAGACGATACCATCACAGGATTAACGACCAACACGGCAGCAGTAGTCGATCCATTTGCAGACAATGGTAATGGAATAGATACCGATCCAGATGGGACGTTAGACGCTAGTACGGTAAACATTATTACAGCCGGCGCAACGGATAGTGATGGCGATGGTGATAACGATACGTTAGTGGTTGCAGGCGAAGGAACCTGGACGGTAGACAATACTACAGGCGCCGTGACCTTTACCCCAGAGGTAGGCTTTACAGGCGATCCAACACCAATAGCATATACAGTAGAAGACAACGATGGTAATGTTTCAAACGCATCTACGATCAGCTTAGATTACGATGCACAGACGCCAATCACGCAAGACGATACCATCACAGGATTAACGACCAACACGGCAGCAGTAGTCGATCCATTTGCAGACAATGGTAATGGAATAGATACCGATCCAGATGGGACGTTAGACGCTAGTACGGTAAACATTATTACAGCCGGCGCAACAGATAGTGATGGCGATGGTGATAACGATACGTTAGTGGTTGCAGGTGAAGGAACCTGGACGGTAGACAATACTACAGGCGCCGTGACCTTTACCCCAGAGGTAGGCTTTACAGGCGATCCAACACCAATAGCATATACAGTAGAAGACAACGATGGTAATGTTTCAAACGCATCTACGATCAGCTTAGATTACGATGCACAGACGCCAATCACGCAAGACGATACCATCACAGGATTAACGACCAACACGGCAGCAGTAGTCGATCCATTTGCAGACAATGGTAATGGAATAGATACCGATCCAGATGGGACGTTAGACGCTAGTACGGTAAACATTATTACAGCCGGCGCAACGGATAGTGATGGCGATGGTGATAACGATACGTTAGTGGTTGCAGGTGAAGGAACCTGGACGGTAGACAATACTACAGGCGCCGTGACCTTTACCCCAGAGGTAGGCTTTACAGGCGATCCAACACCAATAGCATATACAGTAGAAGACAACGATGGTAATGTTTCAAACGCATCTACGATCAGCTTAGATTACGATGCACAGACGCCAATCACGCAAGACGATACCATCACAGGATTAACGACCAACACGGCAGCAGTAGTCGATCCATTTGCAGACAATGGTAATGGAATAGATACCGATCCAGATGGGACGTTAGACGCTAGTACGGTAAACATTATTACAGCCGGCGCAACAGATAGTGATGGCGATGGTGATAACGATACGTTAGTGGTTGCAGGCGAAGGAACCTGGACGGTAGACAATACTACAGGCGCCGTGACCTTTACCCCAGAGGTAGGCTTTACAGGCGATCCAACACCAATAGCATATACAGTAGAAGACAACGATGGTAATGTTTCAAACGCATCTACGATCAGCTTAGATTACGATGCACAGACGCCAATCACGCAAGACGATACCATCACAGGATTAACGACCAACACGGCAGCAGTAGTCGATCCATTTGCAGACAATGGTAATGGAATAGATACCGATCCAGATGGGACGTTAGACGCTAGTACGGTAAACATTATTACAGCCGGCGCAACGGATAGTGATGGCGATGGTGATAACGATACGTTAGTGGTTGCAGGTGAAGGAACCTGGACGGTAGACAATACTACAGGCGCCGTGACCTTTACCCCAGAGGTAGGCTTTACAGGCGATCCAACACCAATAGCATATACAGTAGAAGACAACGATGGTAATGTTTCAAACGCATCTACGATCAGCTTAGATTACGATGCACAGACGCCAATCACGCAAGACGATACCATCACAGGATTAACGACCAACACGGCAGCAGTAGTCGATCCATTTGCAGACAATGGTAATGGAATAGATACCGATCCAGATGGGACGTTAGACGCTAGTACGGTAAACATTATTACAGCCGGCGCAACAGATAGTGATGGCGATGGTGATAACGATACGTTAGTGGTTGCAGGTGAAGGAACCTGGACGGTAGACAATACTACAGGCGCCGTGACCTTTACCCCAGAGGTAGGCTTTACAGGCGATCCAACACCAATAGCATATACAGTAGAAGACAACGATGGTAATGTTTCAAACGCATCTACGATCAGCTTAGATTACGATGCACAGACGCCAATCACGCAAGACGATACCATCACAGGATTAACGACCAACACGGCAGCAGTAGTCGATCCATTTGCAGACAATGGTAATGGAATAGATACCGATCCAGATGGGACGTTAGACGCTAGTACGGTAAACATTATTACAGCCGGCGCAACAGATAGTGATGGCGATGGTGATAACGATACGTTAGTGGTTGCAGGTGAAGGAACCTGGACGGTAGACAATACTACAGGCGCCGTGACCTTTACCCCAGAGGTAGGCTTTACAGGCGATCCAACACCAATAGCATATACAGTAGAAGACAACGATGGTAATGTTTCAAACGCATCTACGATCAGCTTAGATTACGATGCACAGACGCCAATCACGCAAGACGATACCATCACAGGATTAACGACCAACACGGCAGCAGTAGTCGATCCATTTGCAGACAATGGTAATGGAATAGATACCGATCCAGATGGGACGTTAGACGCTAGTACGGTAAACATTATTACAGCCGGCGCAACAGATAGTGATGGCGATGGTGATAACGATACGTTAGTGGTTGCAGGTGAAGGAACCTGGACGGTAGACAATACTACAGGCGCCGTGACCTTTACCCCAGAGGTAGGCTTTACAGGCGATCCAACACCAATAGCATATACAGTAGAAGACAACGATGGTAATGTTTCAAACGCATCTACGATCAGCTTAGATTACGATGCACAGACGCCAATCACGCAAGACGATACCATCACAGGATTAACGACCAACACGGCAGCAGTAGTCGATCCATTTGCAGACAATGGTAATGGAATAGATACCGATCCAGATGGGACGTTAGACGCTAGTACGGTAAACATTATTACAGCCGGCGCAACAGATAGTGATGGCGATGGTGATAACGATACGTTAGTGGTTGCAGGTGAAGGAACCTGGACGGTAGACAATACTACAGGCGCCGTGACCTTTACCCCAGAGGTAGGCTTTACAGGCGATCCAACACCAATAGCATATACAGTAGAAGACAACGATGGTAATGTTTCAAACGCATCTACGATCAGCTTAGATTACGATGCACAGACGCCAATCACGCAAGACGATACCATCACAGGATTAACGACCAACACGGCAGCAGTAGTCGATCCATTTGCAGACAATGGTAATGGAATAGATACCGATCCAGATGGGACGTTAGACGCTAGTACGGTAAACATTATTACAGCCGGCGCAACAGATAGTGATGGCGATGGTGATAACGATACGTTAGTGGTTGCAGGTGAAGGAACCTGGACGGTAGACAATACTACAGGCGCCGTGACCTTTACCCCAGAGGTAGGCTTTACAGGCGATCCAACACCAATAGCATATACAGTAGAAGACAACGATGGTAATGTTTCAAACGCATCTACGATCAGCTTAGATTACGATGCACAGACGCCAATCACGCAAGACGATACCATCACAGGATTAACGACCAACACGGCAGCAGTAGTCGATCCATTTGCAGACAATGGTAATGGAATAGATACCGATCCAGATGGGACGTTAGACGCTAGTACGGTAAACATTATTACAGCCGGCGCAACGGATAGTGATGGCGATGGTGATAACGATACGTTAGTGGTTGCAGGCGAAGGAACCTGGACGGTAGACAATACTACAGGCGCCGTGACCTTTACCCCAGAGGTAGGCTTTACAGGCGATCCAACACCAATAGCATATACAGTAGAAGACAACGATGGTAATGTTTCAAACGCATCTACGATCAGCTTAGATTACGATGCACAGACGCCAATCACGCAAGACGATACCATCACAGGATTAACGACCAACACGGCAGCAGTAGTCGATCCATTTGCAGACAATGGTAATGGAATAGATACCGATCCAGATGGGACGTTAGACGCTAGTACGGTAAACATTATTACAGCCGGCGCAACGGATAGTGATGGCGATGGTGATAACGATACGTTAGTGGTTGCAGGTGAAGGAACCTGGACGGTAGACAATACTACAGGCGCCGTGACCTTTACCCCAGAGGTAGGCTTTACAGGCGATCCAACACCAATAGCATATACAGTAGAAGACAACGATGGTAATGTTTCAAACGCATCTACGATCAGCTTAGATTACGATGCACAGACGCCAATCACGCAAGACGATACCATCACAGGATTAACGACCAACACGGCAGCAGTAGTCGATCCATTTGCAGACAATGGTAATGGAATAGATACCGATCCAGATGGGACGTTAGACGCTAGTACGGTAAACATTATTACAGCCGGCGCAACAGATAGTGATGGCGATGGTGATAACGATACGTTAGTGGTTGCAGGTGAAGGAACCTGGACGGTAGACAATACTACAGGCGCCGTGACCTTTACCCCAGAGGTAGGCTTTACAGGCGATCCAACACCAATAGCATATACAGTAGAAGACAACGATGGTAATGTTTCAAACGCATCTACGATCAGCTTAGATTACGATGCACAGACGCCAATCACGCAAGACGATACCATCACAGGATTAACGACCAACACGGCAGCAGTAGTCGATCCATTTGCAGACAATGGTAATGGAATAGATACCGATCCAGATGGGACGTTAGACGCTAGTACGGTAAACATTATTACAGCCGGCGCAACGGATAGTGATGGCGATGGTGATAACGATACGTTAGTGGTTGCAGGCGAAGGAACCTGGACGGTAGACAATACCACAGGCGCCGTGACCTTTACCCCAGAGGTAGGCTTTACAGGCGATCCAACACCAATAGCATATACAGTAGAAGACAACGATGGTAATGTTTCAAACGCATCTACGATCAGCTTAGATTACGATGCACAGACGCCAATCACGCAAGACGATACCATCACAGGATTAACGACCAACACGGCAGCAGTAGTCGATCCATTTGCAGACAATGGTAATGGAATAGATACCGATCCAGATGGGACGTTAGACGCTAGTACGGTAAACATTATTACAGCCGGCGCAACGGATAGTGATGGCGATGGTGATAACGATACGTTAGTGGTTGCAGGTGAAGGAACCTGGACGGTAGACAATACCACAGGCGCCGTGACCTTTACCCCAGAGGTAGGCTTTACAGGCGATCCAACACCAATAGCATATACAGTAGAAGACAACGATGGTAATGTTTCAAACGCATCTACGATCAGCTTAGATTACGATGCACAGACGCCAATCACGCAAGACGATACCATCACAGGATTAACGACCAACACGGCAGCAGTAGTCGATCCATTTGCAGACAATGGTAATGGAATAGATACCGATCCAGATGGGACGTTAGACGCTAGTACGGTAAACATTATTACAGCCGGCGCAACAGATAGTGATGGCGATGGTGATAACGATACGTTAGTGGTTGCAGGTGAAGGAACCTGGACGGTAGACAATACTACAGGCGCCGTGACCTTTACCCCAGAGGTAGGCTTTACAGGCGATCCAACACCAATAGCATATACAGTAGAAGACAACGATGGTAATGTTTCAAACGCATCTACGATCAGCTTAGATTACGATGCACAGACGCCAATTGCAATAAATGATACAGCTTCAACTGAACCTGGGATTTCTATAGTGATACCAATACTAAATAATGATAACGATCCAGATGGTACGATAGAAGATACAACAGTAGATTTAGATCCATTGACACCAGGACAGCAAAGTACTATCACAGTACCAGGAGAAGGGACATATACAGATAATGGAGATGGTACAATCACATTTACACCAGATCCTACATTTACAGGAACGACAACACCAATATCTTACACCGTAGAGGATAATGATGGAAATGTATCAAATACAGCTACAATAACAGTAACAGTAGATACTTGTCCATTCCCTACAGATAGTGATGGAGACGGTTTAACCGACTGTGAGGAAACGACAGGAATTGACGATCCAAACACACCATTAGTACCAACGGGACCATCAGATCCAAACGATCCATGTGATCCAATCGGATTAGATGCAACGGATACAGATGGAGATGGTTTAACCGATTGTGAGGAAACAACAGGCAATGACGATCCAAACACACCGTTAGTACCAACAGGACCATCAGATCCAAACGATCCATGTGATCCAATCGGATTAGATGCAACGGATACAGATGGAGATGGTTTAACCGATTGTGAGGAAACAACAGGAAATGACGATCCAAACACACCATTAGTACCAACAGGACCATCAGATCCAAACGATCCATGTGATCCAATCGGATTAGATGCAACGGATACAGATGGAGATGGTTTAACCGACTGTGAGGAAACAACAGGTAATGACGATCCAAATACACCATTAGTACCAACAGGACCATCCGATCCAAACGATCCATGTGATCCAATAGGATTAAATGCAACGGATACAGATGGAGATGGTTTAACCGACTGTGAGGAAACGACAGGTAATGACGATCCAAACACACCATTAGTACCAACAGGACCATCAGATCCAAACGATCCATGTGATCCAATCGGATTAGATGCAACAGATACAGATGGAGACGGTTTAACCGATTGTGAGGAAACGACAGGCAATGACGATCCAAATACACCATTAGTACCAACGGGACCATCAGATCCAAACGATCCATGTGATCCAATCGGATTAGATGCAACAGATACAGATGGAGACGGTTTAACCGATTGTGAGGAAACGACAGGTAATGACGATCCAAACACACCATTAGTACCAACGGGACCATCAGATCCAAACGATCCATGTGATCCAATCGGATTAGATGCAACGGATACAGATGGAGATGGCTTAACCGACTGTGAGGAAACAACAGGAAATGACGATCCAAACACACCATTAGTACCAACAGGACCATCCGATCCAAACGATCCATGTGATCCAATCGGATTAGATGCAACAGATACAGATGGAGACGGTTTAACCGATTGTGAGGAAACAACAGGTAATGACGATCCAAACACGCCATTAGTACCAACAGGACCATCAGATCCAAACGATCCATGTGATCCAAATACCGGAGCAGGAGGATGTACTCCAATTGCAGTGGATGATTCATCAAGTACACAGCCTAATACTCCAGTAGTGATAGATATTACAGATAATGATAGTGATCCAAATGGTACGATAGAAGATACAACAGTAGATTTAGATCCATTGACACCAGGACAGCAAAGTACTATCACAGTACCAGGAGAAGGAACATATACAGATAATGGAGATGGTACAATCACATTTACACCAGATCCTACATTTACAGGAACGACAACGC
Source organism: Mesoflavibacter profundi (assembly GCF_014764305.1). Taxonomy (NCBI): domain Bacteria; kingdom Pseudomonadati; phylum Bacteroidota; class Flavobacteriia; order Flavobacteriales; family Flavobacteriaceae; genus Mesoflavibacter; species Mesoflavibacter profundi. The sequence continues at coordinate 274,098 of NZ_CP061703.1, read as the reverse complement.
CAATATCTTATACCGTAGAGGATAATGATGGAAATGTATCAAATACAGCTACAATAACAGTAACAGTAGATACTTGTCCATTCCCTACAGATAGTGATGGAGATGGCTTAACCGACTGTGAGGAAACAACAGGAAATGACGATCCAAACACACCATTAGTACCAACAGGACCATCCGATCCAAACGATCCATGTGATCCAATCGGATTAGATGCAACAGATACAGATGGAGACGGTTTAACCGATTGTGAGGAAACAACAGGTAATGACGATCCAAACACGCCATTAGTACCAACAGGACCATCAGATCCAAACGATCCATGTGATCCAATAGGATTAAATGCAACGGATACAGATGGAGATGGTTTAACTGACTGTGAGGAAACGACAGGTAATGACGATCCAAACACACCATTAGTACCAACGGGACCATCAGATCCAAACGATCCATGTGATCCAATCGGATTAGATGCAACGGATACAGATGGAGACGGTTTAACCGATTGTGAGGAAACGACAGGTAATGACGATCCAAACACACCATTAGTACCAACGGGACCATCAGATCCAAACGATCCATGTGATCCAATCGGATTAGATGCAACGGATACAGATGGAGATGGTTTAACCGATTGTGAGGAAACAACAGGCAATGACGATCCAAACACACCGTTAGTACCAACAGGACCATCAGATCCAAACGATCCATGTGATCCAATCGGATTAGATGCAACGGATACAGATGGAGATGGTTTAACCGATTGTGAGGAAACAACAGGAAATGACGATCCAAACACACCATTAGTACCAACAGGACCATCAGATCCAAACGATCCATGTGATCCAATCGGATTAGATGCAACGGATACAGATGGAGATGGTTTAACCGACTGTGAGGAAACAACAGGTAATGACGATCCAAATACACCATTAGTACCAACAGGACCATCCGATCCAAACGATCCATGTGATCCAATCGGATTAGATGCAACGGATACAGATGGAGATGGTTTAACCGACTGTGAGGAAACAACAGGTAATGACGATCCAAATACACCATTAGTACCAACAGGACCATCAGATCCAAACGATCCATGTGATCCAATAGGATTAAATGCAACGGATACAGATGGAGATGGCTTAACCGACTGTGAGGAAACAACAGGTAATGACGATCCAAACACACCATTAGTACCAACGGGACCATCCGATCCAAACGATCCATGTGATCCAATCGGATTAGATGCAACAGATACAGATGGAGATGGTTTAACTGACTGTGAGGAAACGACAGGTAATGACGATCCAAACACACCATTAGTACCAACAGGACCATCCGATCCAAACGATCCATGTGATCCAATCGGATTAGATGCAACAGATACAGATGGAGACGGTTTAACCGATTGTGAGGAAACGACAGGTAATGACGATCCAAACACACCATTAGTACCAACGGGACCATCAGATCCAAACGATCCATGTGATCCAATCGGATTAGATGCAACGGATACAGATGGAGATGGCTTAACCGACTGTGAGGAAACAACAGGAAATGACGATCCAAACACACCATTAGTACCAACAGGACCATCCGATCCAAACGATCCATGTGATCCAATCGGATTAGATGCAACAGATACAGATGGAGACGGTTTAACCGATTGTGAGGAAACAACAGGTAATGACGATCCAAACACGCCATTAGTACCAACAGGACCATCAGATCCAAACGATCCATGTGATCCAATAGGATTAAATGCAACGGATACAGATGGAGATGGTTTAACTGACTGTGAGGAAACGACAGGTAATGACGATCCAAACACACCATTAGTACCAACAGGACCATCCGATCCAAACGATCCATGTGATCCAATCGGATTAGATGCAACAGATACAGATGGAGACGGTTTAACCGATTGTGAGGAAACGACAGGTAATGACGATCCAAACACACCATTAGTACCAACGGGACCATCAGATCCAAACGATCCATGTGATCCAATCGGATTAGATGCAACAGATACAGATGGAGACGGTTTAACCGATTGTGAGGAAACGACAGGTAATGACGATCCAAACACACCATTAGTACCAACGGGACCATCAGATCCAAACGATCCATGTGATCCAATCGGATTAGATGCAACGGATACAGATGGAGATGGCTTAACCGACTGTGAGGAAACAACAGGAAATGACGATCCAAACACACCATTAGTACCAACAGGACCATCCGATCCAAACGATCCATGTGATCCAATCGGATTAGATGCAACAGATACAGATGGAGACGGTTTAACCGATTGTGAGGAAACAACAGGTAATGACGATCCAAACACGCCATTAGTACCAACAGGACCATCAGATCCAAACGATCCATGTGATCCAAATACCGGAGCAGGAGGATGTACTCCAATTGCAGTGGATGATTCATCAAGTACACAGCCTAATACTCCAGTAGTGATAGATATTACAGATAATGATAGTGATCCAAATGGTACGATAGAAGATACAACAGTAGATTTAGATCCATTGACACCAGGACAGCAAAGTACTATCACAGTACCAGGAGAAGGAACATATACAGATAATGGAGATGGTACAATCACATTTACACCAGATCCTACATTTACAGGAACGACAACGCCAATATCTTATACCGTAGAGGATAATGATGGAAATGTATCAAATACAGCTACAATAACAGTAACAGTAGATACTTGTCCATTCCCTACAGATAGTGATGGAGATGGCTTAACCGACTGTGAGGAAACAACAGGTAATGACGATCCAAACACACCATTAGTACCAACAGGACCATCAGATCCAAACGATCCATGTGATCCAATCGGATTAGATGCAACAGATACAGATGGAGACGGTTTAACCGATTGTGAGGAAACGACAGGCAATGACGATCCAAATACACCATTAGTACCAACGGGACCATCAGATCCAAACGATCCATGTGATCCAATCGGATTAGATGCAACAGATACAGATGGAGACGGTTTAACCGATTGTGAGGAAACGACAGGTAATGACGATCCAAACACACCATTAGTACCAACGGGACCATCAGATCCAAACGATCCATGTGATCCAATCGGATTAGATGCAACGGATACAGATGGAGATGGCTTAACCGACTGTGAGGAAACAACAGGAAATGACGATCCAAACACACCATTAGTACCAACAGGACCATCCGATCCAAACGATCCATGTGATCCAATCGGATTAGATGCAACAGATACAGATGGAGACGGTTTAACCGATTGTGAGGAAACAACAGGTAATGACGATCCAAACACGCCATTAGTACCAACAGGACCATCAGATCCAAACGATCCATGTGATCCAAATACCGGAGCAGGAGGATGTACTCCAATTGCAGTGGATGATTCATCAAGTACACAGCCTAATACTCCAGTAGTGATAGATATTACAGATAATGATAGTGATCCAAATGGTACGATAGAAGATACAACAGTAGATTTAGATCCATTGACACCAGGACAGCAAAGTACTATCACAGTACCAGGAGAAGGAACATATACAGATAATGGAGATGGTACAATCACATTTACACCAGATCCTACATTTACAGGAACGACAACGCCAATATCTTATACCGTAGAGGATAATGATGGAAATGTATCAAATACAGCTACAATAACAGTAACAGTAGATACTTGTCCATTCCCTACAGATAGTGATGGAGATGGCTTAACCGACTGTGAGGAAACAACAGGTAATGACGATCCAAACACACCATTAGTACCAACAGGACCATCAGATCCAAACGATCCATGTGATCCAATCGGATTAGATGCAACAGATACAGATGGAGATGGTTTAACTGACTGTGAGGAAACGACAGGCAATGACGATCCAAATACACCATTAGTACCAACAGGACCATCCGATCCAAACGATCCATGTGATCCAATCGGATTAGATGCAACAGATACAGATGGAGATGGTTTAACCGATTGTGAGGAAACAACAGGCAATGACGATCCAAATACACCATTAGTACCAACAGGACCATCAGATCCAAACGATCCATGTGATCCAATAGGATTAAATGCAACGGATACAGATGGAGATGGTTTAACTGACTGTGAGGAAACGACAGGCAATGACGATCCAAATACACCATTAGTACCAACAGGACCATCCGATCCAAACGATCCATGTGATCCAATCGGATTAGATGCAACGGATACAGATGGAGATGGTTTAACCGACTGTGAGGAAACAACAGGTAATGACGATCCAAACACGCCATTAGTACCAACGGGACCATCAGATCCAAACGATCCATGTGATCCAATCGGATTAGATGCAACAGATAGTGATGGAGATGGTTTAACCGACTGTGAGGAAACAACAGGAATTGACGATCCAAACACACCATTAGTACCAACAGGACCATCAGATCCAAACGATCCATGTGATCCAAATACCGGAGCAGGAGGATGTACACCAATCGCAGTGGATGATTCTGTAGTCAATGCGACTTCAGGTTCACCTGTTTCAGTAGATGTCACATCAAATGATTCTGACGCTAATGGAACAATAGATCCAACTACAGTAAATCTTACAGATCCTTCAGCTTTTGATGCTGATGGTGATGGGTATAATGATACATTAGTAGTTCCAGGAGAAGGTACGTGGGTAGTAGATCCTACTACAGGAATAATTACATTTATACCTGAATCAGGCTTTACGGACGATCCAACTCCAATAGGTTATACTGTAGAAGATAATGATGGAAATGTATCTAACGAAGCTACAGTTTCAATAGATTATGCAACTCAAAACCCAATTGCAGAGGATGATGATAGTTTATTAAATCCATTTGGTTCAATTGTTATTATAGATTTAGTTGCAGATAATGGTAATGGTCCAGATGTTGATTCTGATGGAACTTTAGATTTATCAACAATTAACATTACTACAAACGGAGCTACAGATAGCGATGGAGATGGGTTTAATGATACGTTGGTAGTACCAGGAGAAGGTACTTGGACTATAGATAATTTAGGTATATTAACATTTACTCCAGAAGATGGATTTAATGATAATCCAACACCAATTAACTATACAATTCAGGACAATGATGGAAATGTATCTAATCAAGCTACTATTACAATTACTTACGAACCAGATGGAGATCCTGATGGAGATGGAGTATTAAGTTCAGTAGAAATATTAGAAGGAACAGATTCAAATAATCCGTGTGATTATAATCCAGATAGTGTTACTGAAATTCAATCAGAACCATGGTTATCTTCAGATTGTGATGGTGATGGCTATCTAAATGAAACTGAAATAAATGATGGTACAAATCCATTAGACGCTTGTGATTTTAATTATTTAAACGAAGCTGATGTGGCTCAATCTGGAGATTGGTTTGATGCAGATTGTGATAACGATAATGTACCAAATGGAGTAGAGTTTCCTTATGGAGATACAGACAACGATGGTATTCCAGATTGGTTAGATCCAGATGATGATGGTGATGGTATAGATACTGTAAATGAAGATTATGGAGATACAGATATTTCTGATGGAAGTGTAGATTCAACAGGAGATAATAATCCAACTAATGATGATACAGATGGTGACGGAATTCCAGATTATTTAGATACAGATGATGATAACGACGGAATATTAACAGAAGACGAGTATCCAGATTCTAACGGAAATGGTATTGGATTTGGTGATGATGCTGTAGATAGTGATGGAGATGGACTGCCAGATTATCTAGGTGTAAACAATGCAAATCCTTCTGAGGATGATTTAGAAGTATTTAATGCTGTAACTCCTAACGGAGATGGAGATAATGATGTATTTGTGATAAGAAATATAGAGTTATATCCAGATAACACGGTTACAATCTATAACAGATGGGGAGTAATTGTATATCAAACATCAGGTTATGGTCAATCAGGAAACTTCTTTAATGGGGTATCCAATGGTAGAGCTACTATTGAAGCAGATAAGCAATTACCAGTAGGAACATATTTCTATATCATTGAATATAACAATGGTAACGAAACAAAATCTAAAGCAGGTTACTTATACATTCAACGTTAATTAAAAAGAGGCAATTTATTTTGCCTCTTCATTAAATAAAAAAGTTAAAATGAAAATTAAATTTTTAACCATACTAACACTTTTTACTACGTTAGTAGTAAATCAAGTTTATGCTCAGCAAGATGCACAGTATACTCAGTATATGTACAATACAATGAGTGTTAATCCTGCTTATGCTGGTTCTAGAGATGGATTAAGCGCATTATTGTTATATAGAACACAATGGGTTGGTTTAGATGGAGCTCCAGATACAGGAACATTTAATATCCATTCGCCTATAGACGAAAACAATAAGATAGGCTTAGGTTTATCAATAATTAATGATAGAATTGGACCAACTCAAGAAACCTACGTAGATGCAGATTTTTCATATACAATTAATGTTTCAGACGAAGGTAGATTAGCTTTAGGTTTAAAAGCTGGAGGACACTTATTAGATGTTAGATATTCTGAGTTAAGCCAATATAACGGCGGAGATGTATTATTGCAGTCTGATATAGAGAATAAATTTTCACCAAATTTTGGAGCAGGAGTTTACTATCGAAAAGCAGATAAATGGTATTTAGGACTTTCTGTTCCAAATATTTTAGAAACAAAACATTTTGACGAGTCTTCTTTATCTACTGCGACAGAACGAATGAACTTTTATTTAATTGGAGGTTATGTTTTTGATATCAATTCTGATTTAAAACTAAAACCAGCTGCTTTAATTAAAGCAGTACAAGGAGCACCATTACAAGCAGATATTTCGGCAAATGCATTATTAAAAGAAAAATTTACTTTTGGATTGGCCTATAGATGGGATGCAGCTGTTAGTGCAATGTTAGGTTACCAATTATCCGAAAGCTTTATGCTTGGTTTTGCATACGATAGAGAAACTACAGATTTAGGACAAACTAAATTCGAACAAGGTTCTTTTGAAGTTTTTCTAAGATTTGAACCAAGAGACGTAACTAAGATATTATCACCAAGATTTTTCTAAAAAATTATGAAAAGATTATATATATTATTTCCACTTTTATTAGTGTTTATATACAATACAAGTTTTGCTCAAGAAGGTATTTCTGCTAAAACAGAAAAGAAATACGAAAAATTATCATATGTAGAAACTACTAAAGAATTACTAAAATTAGTAGAAGACGGTAATCGTACACCAGAAGTCTTAAAAACACTTGCAAACGCATATTATTTTAACGTAAAAATGGAAGATGCGTCAAAATGGTACGGAGAATTATTTGCATTAAAAGATATTGTTGTAGAATACGAATATTATTACCGTTACGCCATGTCATTAAAAGCAATTGGCGATTACCAAAATGCAAATAAATACATGAAAAAATTTGCAGTATTAAAACCAGAAGATTCTAGAGCGATTTTATTTTCAAAATCACCAAATTATTTAGAAACAATAGAAGCATTATCTGGAGATTTCGAACTTGAAAATTTAGAGGTTAATTCTAGGTTTTCAGATTTTGGTACTTCGTTTTATAAAAACGGTATTGTATTCGCATCATCAAGAGGCGATGGTAAATTGTATAAATGGAATGAACAACCTTTTCTAGATTTATTTTATATCGAAAAAGATTCAACTAAACCTGTAAAACTTTCAGAAGAAATAAATACAAAATTCCATGAGTCTTCAACAACATTCTCAAAAGATGGGAATGTAATGTATTTTACCAGAAATAATTACTTTAAAGGAAAAGTTAGAAAAAGTGATGAAAAAGTTAATGGTCTAAAAATATATAAAGCACATTTAGTAGATGGAAAATGGACAAATATAGAAAGTTTACCATTTAATAATGATGATTATAATGTAGCTCATCCTGCATTAAACCTAGACGAAACAAAATTATATTTTGCTAGTGATATGCCTGGAACTTTCGGTAAATCGGATTTGTTTTATGTAGATATTCATGAAGATGGTACCTACGGTGATCCAGTTAACTTAGGAGATAAAGTTAATACAGAAGGAAGAGAAAACTTCCCGTACATAAGTAACAATGGTACTTTGTATTTTTCTTCAGATGGACATCAAGGATTAGGCGGATTAGATATTTTTATGACCAAATTAGATCAAGCAAATATATCTGTCACAAACTTAGGTAAGCCTATTAACAGTTCTAGAGACGATTTTGAATTTATAGTAGACGAGTTTTCTAATCAAGGTTACTTAACATCTAATAGATATAATGGTAAAGGAGACGACGATATCTATAAGTTTAATAGACAATTTTGTACCCAATTTATATCAGGAACAACAGTAGATAAAACTACCAATACAATTATTCCATACGCAAGTGTTGTTATATTAAATAGTAAAGGCGTAGAAGTTCAAAACTTAACCTCCGATCAAAATGGTGTTTTTAGTTACGAAGGAAGTTGTAAAAAACAAACCTATAAAATTATTGCATCTAAAGATAATTTTATACAATCTGAAGAAACCTTTAACGTAGATCCAAATATAGAAGAAGACGTTGTACTTAAATTAAATTTAAAACCTGAAGTAGATCAACCGGTAGCAGTAGGAAAAGATTTATTTACAGAGCTTAAATTAAATCCAATTTATTTTGATTTTGATAAATCCAACATAAGACCAGATGCACAAGTAGAATTACAAAAAGTAATAGATTATCTTCAAAAATATCCAAGTGTTAATATAGATGTACAATCACATACAGATTCTCGTGCATCAGATAGTTATAACATCGCTTTATCTCAAAGAAGAAATGAAGCGACTAAGAATTGGATCATAACAAAAGGTAATATTGATTCTAGCAGAATATCTGGAAGAGGTTATGGTGAAACACAATTAGTAAATAAATGTGCAAATGGAATTGAATGTACAGAAGCGCAACATCAACAAAACAGAAGAAGTATGTTTATTGTTACTAAACGTTAAACAAAATATACAAATTCATTATATTATCAAATTATTATTAAAAGCGGTAAATCTTTGATTTAATGTTAATTAAAGAGGTTAAATAGTATTAAGTTATTAAGAATCAATATAAATAGAAATTTAATCATGTATTTCATCTGATTTTTTATGCGTTTTAACGATAAAAACAAATGATAAAGCAAGTTGTCTTTAAAGCGATTAATTTTTTCGATAACTTTAATATTCCAAATCTTGTAAATGCTATGCAAATTTTGGTCTAATCAAACTAAAATTAATTTATTCGCTTAATGAAAACGATGTGTGTAACATTTTGTTTAACCCTTCTTACATTTAAAATAGATGTAATTAATATGATATAACTATAACACTACAGTTAATAACAATTAACTGTGGTGTTTTTTTATGCACATCATTTCAGGCTGTACATTAATTTTTTTTAGAATAATAACTAATTGTTATCATATGAAAAAAATTACTTTTCCTACTCGATTGAAAAAACTATTGTTTTTTTGCTTATTAATCAGTACAACAAGTTTAACTTTTGCACAAGTTACAGGAACTTGGACTACTTCAGGTCCTTCCGGTGAATGGCAAGCTCAGGCAGGTAATGTATGGGTTAGGGTTATTAATGTTTCTGGAGGTAATTCTATAACCTCTGCAGAAACTATGGGATGTCCTGGAAATTATTCGGATCCTGCTGTAGATTTAAACCCTTCTTTAAGAGCATTAGCTAACACGCCTACTGCAGGGAATTTTACCTTTGGTTTCTTTGATGGTCCAGCATCAACTACACCTGTAGTGATTAATGATCCTATAATACATTTAGACCGTTTAGGAGGTTCATTGGATCCTGATACTGGTGGTCCTCAACCAAATTTATCCAACTCAGTTTTACTAACATTAGTTGGTGGTAATACATTTACTGAGCTATCAGAAAACGGTGTACATTTTGAGGTTTCCTCAAATACGGTTAATAGAACTGTAGGAACTACTTTTACAAGTGGTTCTACAGCTGAATGCGGAACGGCTTCTGGAGCAGGTGCTGGTACAGCAGCAGGAAGTGTTAGAGCAAATGGTACTTTTACAACCATATCTCTAAATACATCGCAAGCTCCAGGAAATCCTCCAGCTTACGATGGTGGAGATGCAATTGAGTTTGTTTTTACAGGTATTAACGTTTTTATTAATGCTGAGCAAGATTCTGGTTATGTTACGGAAGGAATAGGAGGTGTTGCAGTAGCCAATGTATTAGCTAATGATACTTATAATACTTCTGCGCCTACAACAGCAAATGTTAACTTATCAGAAGTAAGTTCATCAAATGCTGGTATTTCTTTAAATACAACAACTGGAGAAATTAATGTTGCTCCAACAGTTCCAGCAGGAATCTATACTTTAGAATATCAAATATGTGAAACAGCGGTTCCAACAAATTGTGATACAGCATTAACTACTATAATTGTAAATCCTGATTCTGACGGTGATGGTTTAGCTGATGATGTAGACTTAGATGATGATAATGATGGAATAACAGATATAGAAGAAGGTTGCTCAACAACAGCAACACTTGTTGCGCCTTCTAACGCTTTAGCAGATGATATGGAGACAGGTTCAGCTTTGTTTCCCTTAGATCCTCCAGGACCAGGTGTATTACCTGCTGGAGGTGTTAATATGACAACAATTGCAGGAGATACATCACCAGGTTCGCCACCAGGCGCAACAGGTAATCAGTGGCAAATTTTCTCTCCACCAGTCGCTTCTGGTAATATAGTAATCCAAGGAGAATCAGTTTCTTTCGCTACACCTTATTTAGATTTAATAGGTGCTGGTTCAAATGAGTTAGAAAGAATTGTAGAATTAGATTTTGGTGATACAGCTGAAAATATTTCTACAATTAATCATACTTATACTTTCGTTGTTGGTATTGCAGGCTTAGCCGATCCGGGAGTTGAAGGAGCTGTAATTTCTTCAGTTCCGCTAACTGTTATTGGTAATGTAGACGTGTTTTCTACAGGAGTATTTTCTTTATTTGATGGAGCAACTCCACCTAATCAAGGAGCTAACGGAACAACGCTCTCTACAAATCCACCAGGTGGAGGTGGAGGACCACCTAATGGCTATACATTCTTTTATGTGCCTAGAAATGTCTCAATTTTTACTTTAGAAACTCTGGGAACAGATCAATATGGATTTATTTTCGGAGCTGTAACTACTAATTGTCTTGATTTCGACGGAGACGGAATTGTTAATAGTTTAGACTCAGACTCAGATAATGATGGAATTTATGATGTAATAGAATCTGGAGGAGCAGATACAAATAATGATGGTTTTGCAGATGATGATGATAATAATGCAGACAATACTGCTTCTAATGGTGTTCCAACATCAGCAGGAGCAGGTAACACACCAACAGAGACAACACCAGGAACTCCAGATTATTTAAATTTAGATTCTGATGGTGATGGCTGTTCAGATGCTAATGAAGCATATAATAATAATACAGTAGATGGAGGAGATACAGGTGTTTACGGTACAGATCCTGCAACTGTTAATCCAGATGGAACAGTAACAACTGCAGCTTATAATACAGGTGCAGTAGCAGCAGTAACAACTCCTGATACAGATTTAGATGGCGATGGCCTTGTAGGTGCATGTGATTTAGACGATGATGGTGATGGTAATCCAAATACAACAGATCCTGTTACAGGCACACCAACAGCAGCACCAGATTCAGATAATGCTACAGCTGGAATTCCAGCAACAATTCAAATATTATCAAACGATGATTATTTAAATGATGGAGATCCTAATAACTTAGGAACAACAACTATAACCGATGCAGGTACAGGTTCTGCATCAGGAACAATATCTTTTGACCCAACAACAGGAGAATTAATTTATACTCCAATTTTTGCTGAAGGAGGTTCAACTGTTACTGTTGATTATACAGTTTGTAACGATGCTTCAGGATCACCAATTTGTTCTACAGAAACAGTAACAATCACAGTAGCATTTGGAGATCAAGATGGAGACGGTATTGCAGACGATTTAGATCAATGTCCAGGATATGATGATACTGAAGATGTAGACGGAGATGGAATTGCAGATGGATGTGATTTAGATGATGATAATGATGGTATAGCAGATACAACAGAGTGTTCTAATCTATTAACTAACTCAGGATTTAATAATTTTACAGGTCTTGCTTTTGGTAATAACATAGGAGTTAACATAGCTCCTTGGGTATTAGGAGGCGGAGATCAAGCAAATGTTGTAAGAGTAGATGGTGCTGGAGGATATGATTATGCAAACGGAGGACCATTTGAAGATGCAAATGATTTAACAGGAGATGGCGACGATCAATTTTATTTAGATATAGTTGGAACTAACGACTTTTATCAAGTTATCAATATTTCAGCGCCAGGTTCAATTTCCTTTGGAGGATATTTTTCTAGTCGTGATGGATTATCAGGAACTGCTCAATTAAGAATGTTCACTGGTAATACTGGAGCAACAGGTACTTTAGTAGCAGATTCAGGAATTATAAATATAGTTCCTTTAGCAGGTGATTCTCAAAATTCACCTTGGGAATTTTATTATGAGCAAGTTTTCTTACCAGCTGGAGTTTATTCTTTCGTGGTTTCAATGGATAATGATGCTAATTTTGATGAAGGATTTGCAATATTCTGTGTAGATTCAGATAACGATGGATTACCAGATAACTTAGATTTAGATTCAGATAATGATGGTATATATGATTCAGTTGAAGCTGGATCTACAGATAATAATTTAGATGGAATTGCAGATGGATTAGATACTGATAATAATGGTATTCCTGATACAGCAGGAGCTGGTGTAATTCCTATTGAAACAACTCCAGGAACTCCAGATTATTTAAATTTAGATTCAGATGGTGATGGCTGTTCTGATGCAAATGAAGCATTTGGAGATCCTAATGCAGATGGTGGTGATGGCGGATCATATGGAACAGGTGAGCCTCAATTGGCTGTTAATCCTAATGGTACAGTGACAAGTGCTGATTATTCTACTGGTACCAACAGTGATGTAGTCACAGTAGGACCAGATCCAGACAGTGATGGTATAGCTAACACCTGTGATTTAGATGATGATGGTGATGGAAACCCAGATGTATTAGATCCAAACCCATTAGTAGCGACCGCATTAGACGATGCAAATACCAGTGATGTAGGCGTAGCAGTAGTCACAAGCGTTTTAGACAATGACGATTACTTAGACAATGCCGATGCAAATAACTTAGGAACAACAACAGTAACAGATTTAGGAACAGGAACAGCAGCAGGCGTAGTAAGTATAGACCCAACAACAGGAGCGATCACTTACACACCAACAGGTGCAGAAGCTGGAACGGATGTTACTATTGTTTATGAGGTATGTAATGACGAGTCAGGTTTACCAATATGTTCACAAGCTACATTAACAATCACAGTATCAGACGCACCAGATGCAGATGGCGATGGTGTAAATGATTATGTAGATTTAGATGACGACAATGATGGAATATTAGACACTGACGAATCAGCCGGTTTACCAGCACCAAGTTTAGATGACGACAATGATGGAATCGCTAACTACGAAGATCCAGACCAACCAGGTTATGTAGATGCTAATGGTGATGGTATAGATGATCAGTATGATGCCGATGGCGATGGTGTACCAAACCACTTAGATTTAGATTCAGACAATGATGGTATATATGATGTTGTAGAAGTAGGCGGTACCGATTCAGATAACGATGGACAAGCTGACGATACAGACGGTAATACTACCAATAACAACGGTGTACCAAGTACAGCAGGTGCAGGAATCACACCAATCAACAGTGATGCAGATGGTATCCCAGATTTCTTAGATACCGATAGTGATAATGATGGATGTAATGATGCAGATGAAGCTTATTCAGATGCAACAGCAGATGCAGACGATAATGGAACATACGGAACAGGAACATTAGTATTAGGAAGTGGAACAAACGCAGACGGAACCGTATCTGCAGCAGATTACAGTGTAGGCACCAACAGTGATGTAGTCACAGTAGGCCCAGATCCAGACAATGATGGTATAGCCAACACTTGTGATTTAGATGATGATGGTGATGGAAACCCAGATGTATTAGATCCAAACCCATTAGTAGCGACCGCATTAGACGATGCAAATACCAGTGATGTAGGCGTAGCAGTAGTCACAAGCGTTTTAGACAATGACGATTACTTAGACAATGCCGATGCAAATAACTTAGGAACAACAACAGTAACAGATTTAGGAACAGGAACAGCAGCAGGCGTAGTAAGTATAGACCCAACAACAGGAGCGATCACTTACACACCAACAGGTGCAGAAGCTGGAACGGATGTTACTATTGTTTATGAGGTATGTAATGACGAGTCAGGTTTACCAATATGTTCACAAGCTACATTAACAATCACAGTATCAGACGCACCAGATGCAGATGGCGATGGTGTAAATGATTATGTAGATTTAGATGACGACAATGATGGAATATTAGACACTGACGAATCAGCCGGTTTACCAGCACCAAGTTTAGATGACGACAATGATGGAATCGCTAACTACGAAGATCCAGACCAACCAGGTTATGTAGATGCTAATGGTGATGGTATAGATGATCAGTATGATGCCGATGGCGATGGTGTACCAAACCACTTAGATTTAGATTCAGACAATGATGGTATATATGATGTTGTAGAAGTAGGCGGTACCGATTCAGATAACGATGGACAAGCTGACGATACAGACGGTAATACTACCAATAACAACGGTGTACCAAGTACAGCAGGTGCAGGAATCACACCAATCAACAGTGATGCAGATGGTATCCCAGATTTCTTAGATACCGATAGTGATAATGATGGATGTAATGATGCAGATGAAGCTTATTCAGATGCAACAGCAGATGCAGACGATAATGGAACATACGGAACAGGAACATTAGTATTAGGAAGTGGAACAAACGCAGACGGAACCGTATCTGCAGCAGATTACAGTGTAGGCACCAACAGTGATGTAGTCACAGTAGGCCCAGATCCAGACAATGATGGTATAGCCAACACTTGTGATTTAGATGATGATGGTGATGGAAACCCAGATGTATTAGATCCAAACCCATTAGTAGCGACCGCATTAGACGATGCAAATACCAGTGATGTAGGCGTAGCAGTAGTCACAAGCGTTTTAGACAATGACGATTACTTAGACAATGCCGATGCAAATAACTTAGGAACAACAACAGTAACAGATTTAGGAACAGGAACAGCAGCAGGCGTAGTAAGTATAGACCCAACAACAGGAGCGATCACTTACACACCAACAGGTGCAGAAGCTGGAACGGATGTTACTATTGTTTATGAGGTATGTAATGACGAGTCAGGTTTACCAATATGTTCACAAGCTACATTAACAATCACAGTATCAGACGCACCAGATGCAGATGGCGATGGTGTAAATGATTATGTAGATTTAGATGACGACAATGATGGAATATTAGACACTGACGAATCAGCCGGTTTACCAGCACCAAGTTTAGATGACGACAATGATGGAATCGCTAACTACGAAGATCCAGACCAACCAGGTTATGTAGATGCTAATGGTGATGGTATAGATGATCAGTATGATGCCGATGGCGATGGTGTACCAAACCACTTAGATTTAGATTCAGACAATGATGGTATATATGATGTTGTAGAAGTAGGCGGTACCGATTCAGATAACGATGGACAAGCTGACGATACAGACGGTAATACTACCAATAACAACGGTGTACCAAGTACAGCAGGTGCAGGAATCACACCAATCAACAGTGATGCAGATGGTATCCCAGATTTCTTAGATACCGATAGTGATAATGATGGATGTAATGATGCAGATGAAGCTTATTCAGATGCAACAGCAGATGCAGACGATAATGGAACATACGGAACAGGAACATTAGTATTAGGAAGTGGAACAAACGCAGACGGAACCGTATCTGCAGCAGATTACAGTGTAGGCACCAACAGTGATGTAGTCACAGTAGGCCCAGATCCAGACAATGATGGTATAGCCAACACTTGTGATTTAGATGATGATGGTGATGGAAACCCAGATGTATTAGATCCAAACCCATTAGTAGCGACCGCATTAGACGATGCAAATACCAGTGATGTAGGCGTAGCAGTAGTCACAAGCGTTTTAGACAATGACGATTACTTAGACAATGCCGATGCAAATAACTTAGGAACAACAACAGTAACAGATTTAGGAACAGGAACAGCAGCAGGCGTAGTAAGTATAGACCCAACAACAGGAGCGATCACTTACACACCAACAGGTGCAGAAGCTGGAACGGATGTTACTATTGTTTATGAGGTATGTAATGACGAGTCAGGTTTACCAATATGTTCACAAGCTACATTAACAATCACAGTATCAGACGCACCAGATGCAGATGGCGATGGTGTAAATGATTATGTAGATTTAGATGACGACAATGATGGAATATTAGACACTGACGAATCAGCCGGTTTACCAGCACCAAGTTTAGATGACGACAATGATGGAATCGCTAACTACGAAGATCCAGACCAACCAGGTTATGTAGATGCCAATGGAGATGGTATAGATGATCAGTATGATGCCGATGGCGATGGTGTACCAAACCACTTAGACTTAGATTCAGACAACGATGGTATATATGATGTTGTAGAAGTAGGCGGTACCGATTCAGATAACGATGGACAAGCTGACGATACAGACGGTAATACTACCAATAACAACGGTGTACCAAACACAGCAAATTCAGGAACAGGATTAACACCAATCAACAGTGATGCAGATGGTATCCCAGATTTCTTAGATACCGATAGTGATGAAGATGGTTGTTCAGATGCAAACGAAGCATTTGGAGATTCGAATGCCGATGGCGGAGATGGCGGACAGTATGGAACAGGCGATCCATTAACAGTAGGATCAGGAGCAATCAACGCAGACGGAACGGTATCCGCAGCAGATTACAGTGTAGGCACCAACAGTGATGTAGTCACAGTAGGCCCAGATCCAGACAGTGATGGTATTGCAAACACATGTGATTTAGACGATGATGGCGATGGTGATCCAGATATAACTGATCCAGATCCTAATGATCCTTGTGTGTACAATGTTTCAACTCAAGTATTAGCAGATGTTGCGACTTCTTGGACGTTATTAGATTGTGACGGCGATGGTACGCCAAATGGTGTAGATCCTAATCCAGAAGATCCGTGTCAAGATGATGGTACAATTGGAGATGAAGATTTAGGAAATCCAATATTTGCAAATGCAGATTGTGATGGAGATGGTGTTACAAATGGAGATGAAATCGATCCAGACGGTAATGGTACTGACGATGGAAACGGAACAGATTGGAACGATCCATGTGATTACAATGAAGCAGATATTACATTAATGCAAGGAGGACCAGTTTGGGATGTAGCAGATTGTGATGGAGATGGAACACCTAACGGAAATGATACAGATCCATTAGATCCTTGTGTGGATACAGATGTAAGTAATGTCGACTTAACAGATACAACTTCAGATTGGGCATTAGCAGATTGTGATGGTGATGGAGTAATCAATATCACAGAAGTAGATCCTGATGGAAATGGAATAGATGATGGTAACGGAACAGACTCTGAAGATCCATGCTCATACGATGCTTCATTACAAGACTATACTATGACAACTAGTACTTATCAAAACTTAGATTGTGATGGTGATGGAGTTACAAATGCAAATGAAATTGATCCAGATGGAAATGGAATAGATGATGGCAATGGAACAGATGCACAAGATCCATGTGATTATAATCCAATTTTAATTACAGAAACACAGACTTCAGCATGGTTAACAGCTGACTGTGATAACGATGGATTAACAAATGGTGAAGAGACAACAGGAGTAGATGATCCATCAACACCAGCAGATCCAAATGGAAACACAACCGATCCATTAGACATAGATACTGATGGCGATGGCGTAACTGATGGGCAAGAAGCATTAGATATGACAGATCCAAACGATCCATGTTCATTAGAACTTACTAGTCAGACAGAGCCAATAGATGCAAGTTGGAATGATTTAGATTGTGATAACGATGGATTAACAAATGCGGAAGAAACAACAGGAGTGGATGATCCAAACACACCAGCAGATCCAAATGGAAACATTACAGATCCATTCGATATTGATACAGATGGAGATGGCGTAACCGATGGACAAGAAGCTTTAGATATGACAGATCCAAACGATCTATGTTCATTAGAAGTTTCAAGTCAAACTGAGCCAGTAGATGCAAGTTGGAATGATTTAGATTGTGATAACGATGGTCTTACAAATGGAGAAGAAACAACAGGAGTAGACGATCCATCAACACCAGCAGATCCAAATGGAAACACAACCGATCCGTTAGACATAGACACTGATGGTGATGGCGTAACCGATGGACAAGAAGCTTTAGATATGACAGATCCAAACGATCCATGTTCATTAGAACTTACAAGTCAAACAGAGCCAGTAGATGTTAGTTGGAATGACTTAGATTGTGATAATGATGGATTAACGAATGCGGAAGAAACAACAGGAGTAGATGATCCATCAACTCCAGCAGATCCAGCAGGAAACATTACAGATCCATTCGATATAGATACAGATGGTGATGGCGTAACCGATGGACAAGAAGCATTAGACATGACAGATCCAAACGATCCATGTTCATTAGAGCTTACAAGTCAAACAGAAACAGTTGATTCATCATGGAACAACTTAGATTGTGATAACGATGGTCTTACAAATGGAGAAGAAACAACAGGAGTAGACGATCCATCAACACCAGCAGATCCAAATGGAAACACAACCGATCCGTTAGACATAGACACTGATGGTGATGGCGTAACCGATGGACAAGAAGCATTAGATATGACAGATCCAAACGATCCATGTTCATTAGAACTTATAAGTCAAACAGAGCCAGTAGATGCAAATTGGAATGACTTAGATTGTGATAACGATGGATTAACAAATGGAGAGGAAACAACAGGAGTAGATGATCCATCAACTCCAGCAGATCCAGCAGGAAACATTACAGATCCATTCGATATTGATACAGATGGTGATGGTGTAACCGATGGACAAGAAGCATTAGATATGACAGATCCAAACGATCCATGTTCATTAGAGCTTACAAGTCAAACAGAACCAGTGGATTCATCATGGAACAACTTAGATTGTGATAACGATGGATTAACAAATGGTGAAGAGACTACAGGAGTAGATGATCCAAATACACCAGCAGATCCAAATGGAAACACAACAGATCCATTAGATAATGATACAGATGGTGATGGCGTAACAGATGGACAAGAAGCAGTTGATGGAACAGATCCAAACGACGGTTGTTCATTAGAACTTACAAGTCAGACTGAACCAGTAGATGCAAATTGGAATGACTTAGATTGTGATAACGATGGATTAACAAATGGAGAGGAAACAACAGGAGTAGATGATCCATCAACTCCAGCAGATCCAGCAGGAAACATTACAGATCCATTCGATATTGATACAGATGGCGATGGAGTAACTGATGGACAAGAAGCATTAGATATGACAGATCCAAATGATCCATGTTCATTCGAGGTTTCAAGTCAAACGGAACCAGCAGATTCTAACTGGAATGATTTAGATTGTGATAATGATGGTCTTACAAATGGAGAAGAGACAACAGGAGTAGACGATCCATCAACACCAGCAGATCCAAATGGAAACACAACAGATCCATTAGATAATGACACTGATGGCGATGGCGTAACCGATGGACAAGAAGCTCTAGATGGAACAGATCCAAACGATGGTTGTTCATTAGAACTTACAAGTCAGACTGAACCAGTAGATGCAAATTGGAATGACTTAGATTGTGATAACGACGGATTAACCAATGGAGAGGAAACAACAGGAGTAGACGATCCATCAACTCCAGCAGATCCAGCAGGAAACATCACAGATCCATTCGATATTGATACAGATGGCGATGGTGTAACCGATGGACAAGAAGCATTAGATATGACAGATCCAAACGATCCATGTTCGTTAGAACTTACAAGTCAAACAGAACCAGTAGATTCTGGATGGAACAACTTAGATTGTGATAACGATGGTCTTACAAATGGTGAAGAATTATCAGGAGTTGACGATCCAAATACACCAGCAGATCCAAATGGAAACACAACAGATCCATTAGATAACGATACAGATGGTGATGGTGTTAACGACGGACAAGAAGCTGTAGATGGAACAGATCCAAACGATCTATGTAGCTACTTAGTTTCAAGTCAAGATATCACCATGGTAGAAACTGTTTGGAATACATCAGACTGTGATGGCGATGGAGTAACTAATGGTCAAGAAATCATTGACGGAACAGATCCATTAGATTCATGTAGTTACGATCCAGCAAACCAAGATATTACAATAGTAACATCTCAATGGTTAGATTCAGATTGTGATGGCGATGGCGTTACAAATGGAGAAGAAGTAGATGATAATACAGATCCATTAGATCCATGTAGCTTCAATGTGAATAGTCAAGATGATACAATGACAAGTGAAGCTTACGATTTACTAGATTGTGACGGCGATGGTGTTATAAACGGAGTAGAAATTGCAGACGGAACAAACCCATTAGATAGTTGTGATTATGTAAGTACAAGTCAAGACTTAGATATTGTAACACCAGAGTGGAATGCAACCGATTGTGATGGTGATGGTGTAATCAATGGACAAGAGATTATTGACGGAACCGATGCACAAGATCCATGTGACTTCTTAACCGAGAGTCAAGACATATCTATCATAACAGATGCTTATGCAAATCTTGATTGTGATGGAGATGGAGTAACAAATGGAGATGAAGCATTAGATGGAACAGATCCAAACGATTTCTGTGACTATATAGCATCAAGTCAAACAGTTTCAACATCAGAAGCATTTGATAATGCAGACTGTGATGGCGATAGTGTAAGTAATGGTCAAGAAGAATTAGATGGAACAGATCCACAAGATCCATGTGATTTTGATTTCAATAGTCAAGACTTAGCATTGGTTAGCGATGCGTGGTTGTTAGAAGATTGTGATGGCGATGGTTTCTTAAATGGTGATGAGCCAGGAGACGAGAATGATAATGATATTCCAGATTATTTAGAAGTTAACAACGGTGATCCAAACTCACCAGATAACTTAGACATCTTTGATATCATGACACCAAACGGAGATGGATTAAATGATGTATTTGTGATAAGAGGCTTAGAGCAATATCCAAACAATACATTAAAGATTTACAACAGATGGGGCGTAAAAGTTTACGAAGTAGACGGTTATGGTCAAGACGGTAAATTCTTCAGAGGTGTATCAGAAGGTCGTGTTACAATTAACAAAGACGAGAAGTTACCAGTAGGAACATATTACTATGTATTAGAGTATGTAAACGATTCAGGTAAACGTGTATCAAAAGCAGGACCATTATATATTAATAGAAAATAAAAACATAAATACCTAGCAGAGTGTTAGCTCTGCTAGGTCTAATATCAGTACATATGAAAAATACTTTTTTAACTATTTTGATATTAATTACTTTAGGCATTTTCAGTACTAAAGTACAGGCACAACAAGATGCACAGTACACACAGTATATGTACAATCCTATAAGTATCAATCCTGCATACGCTGGTACACGAGATGTATTTAGTTTCTTAGGTTTATATAGAACGCAATGGGTTGGATTAGATGGAGCACCAAAAACCTTTACTTTATCAGGACATTCACCTGTTGGAGAAAAAGTAGGATTAGGGATGAATGTTACACACGACGAAATTTTTATTACCAACGAAACCTACATTGACATAGATTTTAGTTATAAAATCAATCTTTCAGACGAAGCCAAATTAGCATTAGGAATCAAAGCAGGAGGACATTTATTAACTATAGATACCAACAGATTAAATCAAGGTGCATTTAATCCTGGAGATGCAGATGCCGAAATTAACATAGACAACAAGTTTTCACCACAATTTGGTATAGGTGCCTATTATTACACAAATAAATTTTATTTAGGATTAAGTGTACCAAATATGTTAGAGACAGAGCACTTTGATGAAAACTCAGCAAATAATAATTCTATAGCAACAGCAAAAGAGCGTGTAAATGTTTACTTAATGGCTGGAAGAACCTTCGATTTAAATGCCGATTTAAAATTCAAACCAGCAACCTTATTCAAAGTTGTAGATGGATCGCCATTACAAGTAGACTTATCTGCAAACTTTTTAATCAAAGAGAAGTTAACTTTAGGAGCAGCATATAGATGGAGCGCAGCATTAAGCGGTATGATAGGTTACCAATTATCAGATCAATTAATGTTAGGATTTGCATACGATAGAGAAACAACAGAGTTAAGACAATACAACGATGGTTCATTTGAATTTTTCTTAAGATTCGAATTATTCAAACGTAACAACCGTATGATTTCTCCAAGATTCTTTTAATCAACAAAAACAAACACAAAATGAAAAACAATATTTATTTAATCTTCGCTTTTATAAGCTTAAGTGTTATTGCACTTAACGCACAAGAAAAAGTGGTAGAAAAGGCAAATAAAGAATACAATGAGTATGCATTTGTTGATGCTAGAGAAGCATACAAAGAAGTAGCAAAAGACGGCTATGTAACACCAGATTTATTACAACGATTAGGTGATTCTTATTACTACACCGCAGATTATGTAAATGCAGCAAAGTGGTACGCACAATTGTATGAACTTCAAGATGAAAACACCAATCCAGAATACCTTTACAGATATGCATTATCTTTAAAAAGTACCGAAGATTACACAGCATCAGATGTAATTATGGAAGAGTTTTTAGACTCTAAAGGACAAGATTATCGTGCTAAGTTATTTTTAAACGAACGTAATTATTTAGCTGAAATTGAAGAACAATCTGGAAGATTCGATTTATCTAATATAGGATTCAATTCAAAACTATCAGATTTTGCACCAGCATTTTATAAAGGTGAATTAATATTTGCGTCTAATAGAACAAATGGAAGAGTCCCAAAACGTATTCACGATTGGAATGAGCAACCATTTTTAGACATCTACAAAGTTAGTAACGCCGAAGAAGATAAAGGAAAAGGACCGCAAAAGTTAGATAAAAGTATAAACACCAAGTTTCATGAATCTACAGCAGCATTCACAAAAGATGGAATGACAATGTATTTTACAAGAAATAATTATACAAACAAAGACTACAAAGAAGATTCTGAAGGGACAAATAGATTAAAATTATACAGAGCTAAAAAAACAGAAGAAAATACTTGGGAAGTAGAAGAATTACCGTTTAACAGTGACGAGTATTCTGTAGCACATCCAGCATTAAGTAATGATGGTAAAACCTTATACTTTGCAAGTGATATGCCTGGCGGAAAAGGAATGTCTGATCTGTACAAAGTAGCAATAGAAGGAGACGGATTTGGAACACCGGTAAGTTTAGGCGATGGTATAAATACAGAAGGAAGAGAAACGTTTCCGTTTATTTCACCAAACAATAAAATTTATTTTGCATCAGATGGGCATGTAGGTTTAGGAGGACTAGACGTTTTTGTAGCAGATATGTTAGATGATTCAAATTTTGGAGACGTATATAATGTAGGTCGACCAATTAATAGCGAGTTTGACGATTTTACATTTATCGTAAATAAATTAGGAAAAGGATACTTTGCTTCAAATCGTGAAGGTGGCGTAGGCGATGATGATATTTATGCATTTAAAAGTATAAAACCATTAACAACTAAATCAGGATGTAGTCAAGATTTTGCTGGAATAGTAAAAGATGACAGAAGCGAAGACCCAATAGCAGATGCTAAAGTATATTTATTAAATGCCGAAGGACAAGTTATAGATGAAGCAGTATCAGAATTTGATGGATCTTTTTCATTTAAAGATTTAACATGTAGCACGCAATATTCGGTAAGAAGTCAGAAAAAAGATTACTCTACTGCCGAAAAAGCGTTTGCAACAGGAAAGAAAAACGGTACTGTAGAGCGTACATTGTTTATGAAGCAAGGTAACGATTTAGGGCCAACAGCAGCGCCAATAGGATCAGATTTAGTAAAAGTATTAGGATTAAACATCATCTATTTCGATTTAGATAAAGACTATATTAGACCAGATGCACAAATAGAATTACGTAAAGTAATAGCTGTGATGAAGTTGTATCCAACAATGAAAATAGATGTAAGATCACATACAGATAGTCGCGCAAATGATAATTATAATATGGATTTATCAAATCGTAGAGCACAATCAACAATAGATTATATAGTAAATGTTGGTGGTATCAGTAAAGATCGTATCACAGGAAGAGGATACGGAGAAACTCAATTAGTAAACCGTTGTAGCAACGGTGTAAATTGTAGTGAAACAGAACACCAATTAAACAGACGTAGTGAGTTTATAATTGTAGAATAAACTCAATACATAAAATATAAAAAGGTGCCTAAATTATAGGCACCTTTTTTAGTTTGATAAAACATTAACTATATTAAATTAAGACTATTCTATTTTGTAAATTTGTTGGGAATCAAAAATAACTAATGAAAGAAGAAGAAAAAGTAATTTTAGTAAACGAAAACGATGAACAAATAGGTTTAATGCCCAAAATGGAAGCACATGAAAAAGCATTGCTTCATAGAGCATTTTCAGTATTTGTATTTAATAGTAAAAACGAATTAATGCTACAACAAAGAGCATTATCAAAATACCATTCGCCAGGACTTTGGACCAATACATGTTGTAGTCATCAAAGAGAAGGAGAAACTAATTTAGAAGCAGGAAAACGACGTTTAATGGAAGAAATGGGTTTTGTAACAGAACTTGAAGAAAAAACATCGTTTATTTACAAAGCGCCATTTGATAATGGATTAACAGAACACGAATTTGATCATATAATGGTTGGATATTACGATCAATTACCAAATATAAATCCTGAAGAAGTCGAAGCTTGGAAATGGATGAAACTAGACGCTGTAAAAGAAGACATGAAGTTAAATCCAGACCAATATACAGCATGGTTTAAAATAATTTTTGATAAATTTTACGAATTTATAAAACATTAAAAAATGAAAGTTACAGTAAGTCGTAAGGCACATTTTAATGCAGCACACAGATTATATAGAAAAGATTGGGATAATGAAAAAAACGCGCAGATATTCGGTAAATGTAACAATCCAAGTTATCATGGACATAACTACGAGTTAATAGCACATGTAACAGGAGACATAGATCCAGAAACAGGTTACGTAATAGATATGAAAATATTAAAAGATATAATAAAGGAAGAAGTAGAAGATGCTTTTGACCATAAAAATCTTAATGTAGATGTACCAGAATTTAAAAACTTAAACCCAACTGCAGAAAATATTGTTGTCGTTATCTACAATAAAATAAAAGCAAAATTAGATTCAAAGTTCGATTTAAAAATAACACTTTACGAAACACCAAGAAATTTTGTAACCTATCCATCTCTATAGATTAACATTAATAAAATAAAAAGTTATATAGTGAAGATAAAAAACTTTATATGTAGCTTTGCACAAAATAAAATTATAAAATTATGGCAAATAAAAGAGACCTAAAAAAAGACATTAATTATGTATTAGGAGATATTATTGAAGCAGTCTACATTTGGGAATATGCTAATACAGACAAAGACACAAAACAAAGTGAAGCAATTATAGACGATGCTATAGCAACTTTTGATGAATTAATAGAGAAAGTCAACGCTAAAAATGTAGAAAATAAGAAAGCTCACTTTACTTCTGTAAAGCAAGAATTAGAAGATAAGGGAAGAGCTTTAATCGAAAGAATAAATAAACTTGGATAATTTTTAAAAAAAAGTTTGCAAATATAAAATCTAAAATTATATTTGCACTCGCTTTGCCGATGTAGCTCAGCTGGCTAGAGCAGCTGATTTGTAATCAGCAGGTCGTGGGTTCGAGTCCCTCCATCGGCTCTTAAAGCTTCTCAATTATTGAGAAGCTTTTTTTTATACACCATATTTAATAAACTAAAAAAGCCATTCTAACTAGAATGGCTTTTTAAATTATTTTTAGCTAATTATTTATTAATTAGTCTCTTCTGCTTTTCTTTCGGCAATAAACTCTTCAAGCTTTTTACCATATTTAGATGCTTTAATCTCTGGAGTTAAAACCTTATTAATAGTATCTAAAAGATTAATATTAGCGTCGTAAATTTCAGATAAAGCAATATAAGGAGCGACTTCGCTATCTTTATTATTTAGTGCAAAATTTACTGTATAAAGATATTTTCTTTTTGTAAATCCTTTTAATGCTTTTTCTGTTCTTTTTATTGTAGCGCTATCTTTTTGCTGAATAGCATCAAAATTCTCTTTAAAAACATCCAAGTTTTTATTATTTAGTTTATTCATCATCTCTAAATACTCTTGGTATAAAGCTTCTTGTTTAGATCCTTCAATTTTAGCATAAAAATTAAAATTTTCTAATTTAGTATCTATCTTAGTTACACCTTTGTCACCAAAAAAAGAAATTCGGTCTTCTTCTTTAGAGTTTTTATCTAAATATAGATGAAACACTTCAGGTTCTTCAATATCTGCTTGCAGTGTAAAATTAGAATCACCATTTACAGTTACAGAATCTACTGTAACTAAAGTCGTATCTACAACTTTTTTTAAATAAACAGTTCCTTTTTTTAATCCTTTTACTGTTGCTTCAACTGTAAGTTTTTGACCTTCGTTACTACACGCAAGTATGATTGAAAGTATAAATAATACTAATATTTTTTTCATGCTTTATAATTTTAAGTGCGCAAATATCTTATAAATTTATTAGAAAAACTAACTAGATGCCAATTGCATTAATATGGTACAACCTATAGCTGCAATTGTTCCTACTGCATAACCAAACACAGCTAATAAAACACCTACAGTAGCTAAAGAAGGATGAAAAGCAGACGCTACAATTGGTGCCGATGCTGCGCCACCAACATTTGCCTGACTACCAACAGCAAGGAAAAAATAAGGTGCTTTTATCACTTTTGCTACACCTATTAAAAGTAAAGCATGAATACTCATCCAAACTACTCCTATAGCTATTAAACCAACGTTATCAAAGATTAAGGTTAAATCCATTTTCATTCCAATACTTGCAACAAGTATGTAAATAAAAACACTTCCAAATTTACTAGCTCCTGCACCTTCGTAATTTCTAGCTTTAGTAAAAGAAAGTAATATGGCAATTATAGTTGAAATACTTATCATCCAAAAGAATGAACTATCCAAAAATGTAAATACATTTTTTAGGGTTTGATTTTCTATTCCGGTAACAATTTCTTTAAAAAATGGCGCTAAAATATTTGCAAATAAATGCGCAATACTAACTGTTCCAAAAGCTATTGCCGCCATAAGCATTAAATCTGTTAAAGTTGGATTACGTTTTACACTTTCAGTAAAATTCGACATTTTATCTTTTAAAGATTCAATAGAAGATGTATCTGCTTTTAGCCATTTATTTATTTTGTTTCTTTTACCTATTCCAATTAGTAAAATAGCCATCCAAATATTTGCAACTACAATATCTACAAATACCATTCCTCCATAAAGTTTTTGGTTATAACCATAAATTTCTAACATAGCAGTTTGGTTAGCGCCGCCACCAATCCAACTTCCTGCAAGAGTAGATAAGCCTCTCCAAACAGCATCTGGACCAACGCCGCCAACTGTTTCTGGTGAAAACATAGAGATTATTAAAATAGCGATTGGTCCTCCAATTACAATACCTATTGTTCCTGTAAAAAACATGATTAGAGCTTTCCAACCTAAATTAAAAACACCTTTTAAGTCAATACTTAATGTCATTAAAACTAAAGCAGCTGGTAAAAGGTATCTACTTGCAACATAATATA
Organism: Mesoflavibacter profundi; assembly: GCF_014764305.1. Classification (NCBI taxonomy): domain Bacteria; kingdom Pseudomonadati; phylum Bacteroidota; class Flavobacteriia; order Flavobacteriales; family Flavobacteriaceae; genus Mesoflavibacter; species Mesoflavibacter profundi. Next base: position 246,023 of record NZ_CP061703.1, on the reverse strand, counting down.
GACTTGTGCTGTGTTTTGTTATTTCACCTGTGTTAGTGTTTGTAGTTTCCCATTCTGGAGCAATTAAACCAATTGTAGTTAAAACAGCTGGTAACATGTAAGCCATAAATAGTCCAGGAACTATTTTATAAAATTTTTCCCAAAAGCCACCTTTTAAAGACTCAGTATAAAAAATAGCACCAAGTGCTAACATTAATATTCCAAAAACAATGGTGTCGTTTGTAAATAATGGTTCGTTCATAATTTAGTTTTATAGTTACCGCAAAATAATCAAATAAAACTGTAATAAAAAGGACTTAAAATAAAGTTTGGCACAGCGTTTGTTTTATATGTAGTGTAATTATTTACGATGACATAGTAAAGGTGTGGTTACCAGTACTAAAGAGTAAAAAATTACTCATATTTTTGGTTGGTTAGTATGAAAAAGCATCTCTTTTGAGGTGCTTTTTCTATATCATAAACTTTAACAAAACTTTTAAACTTTAACTGTAAGGAAATCAGTATTATATAGACTAAATATATGTAATATTTGTGAAGACGTAATTAAGGTGTGGTTACCTTAATTAAATAGCAAAGATTATTCATATTTTTGGTTGGTTAGTATGAAAAAGCATCTCGATTTGAGGTGCTTTTTCTGTTTTTAAAAAAATAATTAAAGTTTTGTAATGAAATTATTTTTGGCACGACTATTGAAATACAAATTATGTAATTATTTATGTAGACTTAGCAATGGTGTGGTTACCTAAACTAACGAGTAATAATTACTTATTTTTGGTTGGTTAGTATGAAAAAGCATCTCGGTTTGAGATGCTTTTTCTATTTGTTATTTATTTATAAACTCTACTAAGATATGAATCAATTTAGGAGATAAAGGACGTTGGGTTTCGGCATACGATTTAGAATTCTCTAAATCATCTCCTTCAATATCTACAAGTACATGGTTCATGTTGTCTATAATTTCTATTGAAGCTTTACTGTTGGCAGCTTTAAGCAAATTTGCTTCTGCTTCACTTACTTGTAAATCCTTAGTACCATTAACAATTAATATTGGGATTTTAAGTATTTTTAAAATTTCGGTTGGATTATAACTCATCCAATTAATCATAAACTTTTGAATTTCGATATTAAAAATAGAAGCTAAAGCAATTGGGTAATCTGTAGTTGTTTTACCAGACTTTAAAATACCAAAGACACGTTTTGTATCTTCGGTAAAATTTGGAGCCGTTTTATTAACTTGTTCTATTATAACTTGATCTATTGGTTGTCCAGCACCAGCTAAAGATATAAATCCATCTGCATTTTCTTTTGCAGCAAGCATACCAACTAAGCTACCTTGGCTATGACCAATTATATAAATTTTATTATAATTATTAGATTTTTTAAAGAAGTCTAATACTGATTTAGCATCATCTACAAAGTGATCAAACATAATATCTTTATCAAGCGTATTAGATTTTAATTGCTTTACAATTCTTTTATCATATCTATATGTTGCGATATTATTATTGCTAAGATTTATTGCTAACTTTTTTAAGCTATTATTCTTTAAAAAATTTTGATTTCCATCTCTGTCAGTAGGACCAGAGCCAGCAATAATAATCGCTAGATTAGGTTTTTTTACATCTTTAGGAAGTAATAATGTCCCATCAATATGTTTGTTAATAGACAGCTCTTCACTTGTGTAATTAATTTTGTCTTGAGCATGACTAAGACTGGATAAAAGCGTAAATAGTACAATAAGTAATTTTTTCATAATCTAAATTTTAGCTAATACAAACAAAATAAATACCAAAAGTTATTGAAGGCTTTTACAAATGTAATTTAAATATTATTTAATTGGTACGTTAACATATTAAGTTTTAAAAGTGTTTTTTGTCGTGTTTTTGTTAAGTTTTGACGATAAATGTTAAAATTTTGTGTATTTCATCGAATATTTATGTTTTTAAACTTAACTAACTTTAAAATAATGTTATGTTTGAGACGTACTAAGAATTACATACTTTTTAGTTCAATGGATTAATTAATTAATATTTGCATCGTTAGTAGATATAGTGACCCTAAATCTTAACTAATATAAATGATGCCAAATAGCATTGAGTCAAGGTTGAGGGACCTTGACTCTTTTGTTTTTACAAGTTTCTACTTAATTATTCTAAAGGTTAGATTTATTCTTTGTCCGATTTCTTTTTTTGTTTTTGCAATTTGATGTAACCAAAAATGTTGTGTTTCGCCTTGCATTAACAATAAGCTACCGTGTTGTAATAATAGTTTCTGTTTTAGAAATTTATCATTTTTATGTTTTAAATGAAAATATCGTTCTGCACCAAAACTTACTGAAGCAATTATTGGGTTTTGACCTAATTCTTTTTCATTATCGGCATGCCAACCATTACTATCGTTTCCGTTTCGGTATAAATTAGCTAAGCAAGTAGTAAATTTTGAGCTTACTTTAGTTTCAACTTTATCTTTTATTTGCTGTAATTCTTCCGAAAAATTTTCAGGATACATAGTAATGTTTGAATACCTGTAAGGTTTGCTATTATTACCAAAAAGCGCTGTTAATCTTGGTTGTTTATAGGTTTTTCCAAACACAGTTATATCATCTTGTTGCCAATTTATATGTTTTAAAAGCGAATTAAAATAGGCGTCTGCATCTTCTTTATTAAAAAAGTTAGGGTAATATTTTATGTCGGAATCGGGTAAGTCTAATGATATATCTTCAGAAAAAAGCATCTTAAAATTGTAGATAATAATAAGCCCAATACATTAAAAAGAATTGTAACGGAATGCGTAAAATTAATACCCATTTTGGCAAACCTGCACTAGCTTTTTCATTAGAAAGCATATAAAAGTGAACCGTGAAAAACACAAGAAGCATTAAAATAATACCGTAAATAGCTGCGTTTTTTGTAGACGGAAAGCATAGCGTAGCACCAAGAATAATTTCGGCAACACCGCTAAGTAATACCATTAATTTGTGATTAGGAATATATTTGGGCATAATACGCATGTACATTTTTGGTTTTATAAAATGCATAATTCCAGCCAAAATATACATACACGCCATAGCGTAAAGATGCCAAGGATAAATCATAGTAACGTTTTATTTTATAAATTTAACCTATAATTTATAGATCATGAAATTTTGTTTTACACTTTTATTAACTTTAGTTTCAAACCTTACAATTGCGCAGCTTCCTAAAGGATTTGTGTATGTTCAAGATAGTTTACCAGATTTAAATGTAGAACTACGTTATTGCTACGATAATAATTTTGTAGGAGAACAAATAGAGGGTTATATAAATGAAGTTGTGATTGTCACTGCGCAAACAGTAGATGCTTTAAAAAAGGTGCAAGCCGATTTAAAAGCTGATGGTTTTACCCTTAAAGTTTTTGATGCCTATAGACCACAACGCGCTGTTAACCATTTTGTACGCTGGGCAAAACAGGTTAATGATACAATGATGAAAACGCAATATTACCCAAAAGTTAATAAGCGTAATTTATTTAAAGAAGGTTACATTGCTTCAAAATCAAGGCACAGTAGTGGTAGTACTTTGGATGTTACTATCGTGAATTTAGAAACAGGTGAAGAACTGGATATGGGATCGCCTTACGACTTTTTTGGACCAGAATCTTGGGTAAGCAATACAAATCTAACAGAAGAACAAATTGCTAACAGACAACGTTTACAAAAGGTTATGCTTAAAAATGGTTTTAGAAATTATTCGCAAGAATGGTGGCATTTTACGTTAAAAAATGAACCTTTTAAAAATCAATATTTTGATTTTTTAGTCGAATAAATAAATGGTCACACTGAGCTTGTCGAAGTGTATGTTAGAGTTAGCCTAATAGATTTTAAGTGTTTTAAACATGCTGATCAATCAAAACAGGATTACCATCAGGATCTAAAATCACAAAACTTGCTGGACCAGAAGAACTCTCATCTGCTTCTGTAATTAAAGGAATTTGATTGGATTTGATGTGTTTTTGTATATCTCTTACATCTGTAAAATCGTCTAATTTATTAGCGTTTTCGTCCCAACCAGGATTAAAAGTTAAGATGTTTTTATCAAACATACCTTGAAATAGTCCTACAAGCGCATTACCATTTTTCATGATTAAATAGTTTTTTTCAATCTCGCCTGCAAAAGCGGTAAAGCCTAAGGTTTCGTAAAAAGCTTTGGATTTGTGTATGTCTTTTACAGTAAGACTAACTGAAAATGCGCCAAGTTTCATTATCTAATTTTTTAAAATGAAGTTTTGAAGATAGGGATTTTTTACCAAAAGAGATGTTACAGTTTTAAATTCTTAATTCTTTCTAACAATGTAGGATGTGAATAATGCATAAACACATACGCAGGATGAGGTGTTAAATTACTTAAACTGTTTTTAGATAACTTTTTAAGTGAAGTTATTAAAGGCTCAGCTTTGTAGGTGTTTTTTGCGTAATCATCTGCTTGGTATTCAAACTTTCTAGAAAACCAATTCATAATTAATCCTGTAATTTCAGAAAGCGGACTGTATAGAATTCCAAATGCAATTAACCCGATATGAAAGCTTGTTTGTTGTACGCCTAAAGCTTCAGATAATAAAGGATTGTCAATTAATAAAGACAATATAAAAAGGGTAAAACCTGTCAGCAAAATAGAAGAAATTAAATTGAAAATAATGTGCTTTTTCTTATAATGACCAACCTCATGCGCTAGTACTGCAACGATTTCATCTTCGTCTAAATCATTAACTAAAGTGTCGTAAAGTGTCACACGCTTTTCATTTCCAAAACCAGAAAAATAGGCATTGGCTTTTGTGCTTCGTTTTGAACCGTCAATGATAAAAATCTTATCTAGGTTAAAGCCTACACTTTCAGCATATTTAGAAATAGAATCACGCAAACTTCCGTCTTCTAAAGGTGTTTGTTTGTTAAAAATAGGAACAATTAATCGCGAATAAAATAGGTTGATAAAAATGGTGAAAACAGATACTAAAATCCAAGCATAAATCCAGAACAGATCTTTAGTCGTGTGATAAAACCATGTGATGATGCCAAGTAGGATTCCACCAACAATTATGGTCATTAACCAACCTTTAATTTTATCTAAAATAAAGGTTTTTTTAGTAGTTTTATTAAACCCAAATTGTTCTTCTATCACAAAGGTTTTGTAATAAGAAAATGGCGTCGTTAAAATATCACTACCTATCATTATAATTCCAAAAAAGATAAGCGTTACTAAAATATTATGGTCTGTAATCTGTCTTGCTAATTGGTCCACAAAAGCAAAACCATCTAAAAAGAAAAACGCCAATGTTAATACAAACGAAAATGTTGACGTTAATATCCCAAAACGATAGTTTGTAGCTTTGTAGCGTTGTGATTTTTTATACTCGTCTTCATCATAAACATCTTGTAACTCTTCAGGTAATTGGTCATTATAATGTTTCGCGTTAAGCGCATCTAAAATTTTATCAATAATAAAATTAATAGTTATAATGGCGATGATGATGTAGAATAGGGTAGTGTGATTCATGATAGTATTTTAAATAAAATCTCTTTGTCTTTTAGCTTCAAAAACTAAAATTCCTGCAGCAACAGATACATTCATAGAGTCAATTTTTCCACTCATTGGGATAATGATGTTTTGTGTTGAAGCATCGCGCCAAGCTTGGCTTAAACCATCTGCTTCTGTACCAACAACAATAGCGCTAGCTTTAGTAAAATCTTGTTGATGGTAATACTCTGCGTCTTGTAAAATAGCACTGTAAATATTGATGTTATTCGACTTTAAAAATGCGATAATATCTTCTGTGCTACCAGTCGCAATGGTATTAGTAAATACGCAACCAACACTAGATCTAATGATGTTTGGATTATACAAATCGGTTTTTGGATTTGCTAAAATAAAAGCATCTACGTTTGCAGCATCTGCGGTACGTAACAACGCACCAATATTTCCAGGTTTTTCTGGTGCTTCTGCAATTAAAATTAATGGATTTTCACTATTTAATTTCAAGTTCTCTAATTGATGCAATTTACTTTTTGCAATCGCTATAATGCCTTCAGTGGTATCTCTATGCGCTATTTTTTGATAAACGTCTTTAGAGATTTCAATAATTTGAGTAGAATCGTTTAGCTTAGGTAAACTGTCTTCTGGACAAATTTCTGGAAAAAACAAAAGGGTTTCTATGTCGTAATCTCCTTGTAGTGTTAATTGTATTTCGCGTAAACCTTCAACAACAAAAAGCCCAGATTTACGGCGTTCTCTAGATTTTTCTTTCAATAAAACAATTTGTTTTATTAGCTGGTTTTGTGTGCTAGAAATTTGTTTGTAAGTCATAACACAAAAGTAATTTAAAAAATGTAAGTATTGTAACAATAAACCGACCTACTGTAAATTAAAACTAAAACCTTAAACATGAAACAAACCTTCTCATTACTTACCCTTGCTATCTTTCTTTTAAATTGTAAAAATGAAACCAAAAAAGAGATAGAAGTTATCACCGATTATAAAAACGAAAAACTGGACGTAACAACCTCAATTTATCCAGAAACACTTACTAAAATTTTTGATGCGCATGGCGGAATAGATCTTTGGAACCAAATGAAATCCTTAGAATTTACAATGTCAAAACCTAACGGAAATGAAGTAACCTTAACTAATTTAAAAACTAGAGAAGCATTAATTACACATCCTGATTTTACATTAGGTCATGATGGCTCTCAAACTTGGTTTGTGAATAATACAGATGGTGAGTATAAAGGTTACGACCCAAAATATTACTATAATTTGATGTTTTATTTTTATGCAATGCCTTTTGTATTTGGAGATGACGGAATTAATATTAGCGATGCAGAACCTTTAACTTTTGAAGGTGAAACGTATCCTGGTATTAAATTTACTTACGAAAGTGGAGTAGGAGAAACACCAGAAGACCAATATATTGTGTATTATAATCCAGAAACTTACGTAATGGAATGGTTAGGATATACCGTAAACTTTATTCCTAATATAGATACTAAAGAATTACACTTTAGAAAATATAGCAAATGGCAAAATGTAAATGGTATTTTGTTACCTGCAGAAATGGTACGTTATAAATACAAAAATAATTTGCCAACAGAACCAATGGGAACAACAGAATTTATAGACGTTAAATTAACAAAACAAGCGGTTCCTAAAACAACTTTTAAAGCACCAGAAAATGCTACAATTGTAGAATAAAAAAAAGCGAGCTAAATGCTCGCTTTTTTATTATTGATTTTTATATTTTTCAGAGTAGCGTTTGGCTAATTCTGTTTGATGTGTTTCAAGACTTATGTCTCTACCTTGTATAAAGGCTTTTGTAAGTTTGTTGGTGCGCATATCTAAAGCATCACCTTCACTAATAAATAAGGTTGCATCTTTACCAACTTCTAAAGATCCAACAGTATCATCAACTCCTAAAATCTTTGCTGTGTTAAAGGTAATTAAACTTAAAGCTTGTTCTTTAGTTAATCCGTAAGCAACTGTTGTACCTGCTAAAAATGGTAAATTTCTGGTGTTCATACGTTCCATATCACCTGCATTTTCTAAACCAACTAAAACGCCAGCATTAACTAATTCTGTAGCTAATTTAAATGGTAAATCGTAATCATCATCTGTATTGTTTGGTAACGAATGTACGCGTTGTAATAATACAGGAATATTATTTTCTTTTAATAAATCGGTTACTTTATTAGCTTCGTATCCACCAACAATTACCATGTTTTTTATGTTTTGCGCTTTCGCGAAAATGATAGCATCGGTAATTCCTTTTTCTTTATCAACATGAACATATAAAGTTTTAGAACCATCTGTTAACCCATTTAAAGCTTCAAACGGTAAGTTTTTTGGATTTTTGTCACTAGTTTGATAGGCATTGTTTTGAGAGAAAAACTGAACTAACTCTTCAACTTCTTTAGAGTAGTTTTTGTTTTCTTTTAAAATTCTAGGTTCACCTAACCACCAACGTCCACGCGAATACGCACTTGGCCAATTTAAATGGATTCCATCATCTTCTTTTATAATCGCATCTTCCCAATTCCAAGCATCTAGTTGTACAATACTAGATGTTCCAGAAATACGTCCGCCACGAGGCGTAATTTGCGCCATTAAAATACCGTTTGGACGCATAGATTCTACAACTTTAGATTCGGTGTTGTAAGCAATGATGCTTCGTACATGCGGATTCATAGCTCCGATTTCGTCTTCATCATCACTAGCTCTTACAGCATCTACTTCTACTAAACCTAAAGTAGAATTAGGAGCAATAAAACCAGGATAAACATGTTTGCCTTTAGCGTCAATAATTTCACCTTGTCTGGCTATTTTCATCATGGCGCTTCCAACAAAAGTGATTTTTCCGTTATCAAACATGATTAAAGCATTTTTAATCACATTTCCGTTACCCATATGTAAAGTAGCACCTTCAATAGAGTATGCATTACTTTGTTTTGGTGCTGGAGTTTGTTGCGCTAGACCAGAAAAACTCACCAAAAGTGTTAATAATAATATATTTAGTTTTTTCATTGTTGTATTTAATTAAATGACACAGTTGATTAAAGTTGATGTTCTACCGAATCGCAGTGTAATTGTTCTTTTTCTTTTTTCTCGATTGGCTTCGTTTTTAACCCTTTGTTTTTTGCTTGAAGCATTAGGTTAGTAAGCTCAGATTTTTGAGTTTTTAAAGCATTTCGCATTGCTTTATCTTTTTCAATATCAAAATATACTGTACCATCTATTATTGTTTTTTCTGCTTTAGCATAAATAGATAAAGGATGATCAGACCATAAAACTACATCGGCATCTTTACCTACTTTAATACTTCCAACACGATCATCGATATGTAATAATTTTGCTGGATTTAAAGTAACAAACTTCCAAGCGTCTTCTTCGCTAATATCTCCGTATTTTACACTTTTTGCAGCTTCTTGATTTAAACGTCTAGACATTTCGGCATCATCACTATTTATGGCAACGGTTACACCAGCATTGTGCATAATTGGTGCATTAAAAGGAATGGCATCGTTAACCTCATATTTATATGCCCACCAATCGCTAAATGTAGATCCGCCAACACCATGTTTTACCATTTTGTCTGCTACTTTGTAACCTTCTAAAATATGTGTGAATGTATTGATGCTAAAGTTGAATTGTTCTGCAACCTTCATTAGCATATTAATTTCACTTTGAACGTAAGAGTGACAAGAAATAAAACGTTCTTTATTTAAAATTTCGGCAAGCGTTTCTAATTCTATGTCTTTTCTGTAAGGTTTACCGCTTTTCTTTAATGCATCATATTCTTTTGCTCTTTGGAAATAATCTACATACACTTGTTCTACACCCATTCTTGTTTGCGGAAAACGGTTTTTAGAATAGTCGCCCCAATTACTTTGCTTTACGTTTTCACCTAAAGCAAACTTGATAAATTTTGGCGAGTTTGTGTAAATTAAATTTTCTGGAGTTTCTCCCCATTTTAATTTAATAATTGCCGAACGACCACCAATTGGATTTGCAGATCCATGTAATATTTGTATTGAAGTGACGCCGCCAGAAAGGTTACGGTAAATATTAATATCTTCTGCATCTATAACATCTTCAATAGTTACTTCTGCTGTACTGTTTTGTCCAGCTTCATTAACACTTTCTGTAGCTATGTGAGAATGTTCGTCGATAATTCCAGAAGTTAAATGTTTTCCTGTTGCATCTACAACTGTAGCATTACCAGCACTAAGATTTTTACCAATTTTAGAAATTTTTCCGTTTTTAATTAAAACGTCTGTTTGCTCTAAAATACCATCTGCTTCATTAGTCCAAACTGTTGCGTTTTTAAATAAAATAGTTTCTTGTTGAGGTAAACTTTCGTAACCAAATGCTGTGTTTGGATAAGTTACAGGATAGATATTAGGTTGTTCAGTCTTATTATTCTTATCCTTTTCTTTTTTATCATTAGTAGCGTCTTCTTTTTTAGATGCTATAAATGTTGTTTCCTTTCCGTTTGGTAAGTAAGCTTTACCAGAAAATTTATTAGTGTTTTTAACATGAGACATTAATCTAATAAACTCTTGCTTAGTGGTATCTTTTGTCGTTAAGGTTAGTTGTAACCAATCGTCTTTAAACGCTATTGAAGATCCAAACTCGTTGTCTTCTGTTTTAATTTTAGACTTAAGTTTTTCAATCTCTCCATTAATTGTTAATTGGTAATCTGTATTATCGATTTGTAAAGTATAATCACCGCGTAAGTCTTTAGTGTTCATCGGGTTAATTTCGTCTTTAATACCAGTTACCCAATTTTGATAAAGTACAGTGTTATCTTCAAAAATATCACCAGAAGTGATTAAAAAGTTAGCGTAAGCTCCAGATTTTAAATGTCCTAATTGTGTTGATTTACCTAAGATTTGCGCCGGAATAGTAGTTAAAGCTTCTAACGCTTTGGTTTTATCTAAACCATATTCTATAGCTTTTTTTAGATTAGAAAGTAAATCCTTTTCTTCTTTTAAATCGTGTGTCGTAAACGCAAAAGAGATATTGTGTTCTGCTAGTATTTTAGGGTTTGCAGGAGATTGATTCCAAGCTTTTAAATCTGCTAAACTAACTGAACTTGCCATTAATGGATCTTCCATATCATAAGCATCTGGAAAATTTACTGGAACAATAAGTTGTGCGTTAGTTGCTTTTATATCTGTAATCCATTCGTACTCATCGCCGCCAGCAACAAAAATATATTGCGTGTTAAATTGATCGCCAATTTTATCAAAGCGTAAAATGTTTTCTTTACTAGAAGCATTAAGAATTTGAATTTGATTTCTATTTGCATTAAACGCTTCTAAAGCAAGATCTTTTTCTTTAATGTTACCTTTAGCATACCAATCTGCATCAAGATTTACTTGTCTTAATAATGCCATAGTACCCATTAAAGATGTTGGATACATTTGTCGAGACGTTTTACTTTTTGATGTGCTGTAAAACTGACCTAATTTTTTATCCAAAAGTCTAGTGGCATTACTACCTTCAGACGCTAATGTTACTAATACGCCTGTACCTTGGATTATACCATCGTCTATATGAGAGTTTACAACACCAAAACCAGCTTTTCTAAGTTTTTCAGCTTTATTGTTATCAAACTGAAAAAAGTCTATAGCGTTTTGATCAGGTCTAATATGATCATTCCAATAATACCCTTCGCGACTAGCATCGTATTGTGGCGATCGTCTATCGCTTGAAGCATTTTCTACTGGTTTCATCCCAAAATCGCTATACGTTTCTATAAACGAAGGATAAATTGTTTTACCGCTAACATCTATTGTAATTGCGTTTTTTGGGATAGTAATATTACTACCGCTAGAAACAACCTTACCGTCTTTAATAAGTAACGTACCGTTATTAATAATTTGGCTTGGAGTAATGTAAATTTTAGCATTTGTAAATGCTGTGTAATTGGATGTGTTAGTTTTAACACCATCATTTTTAGGAAAATATTCTTGTGCAATAATCCATTGACTACACAATAATAAACCTAAAAAGGCTAGAGTTTTTTTCATAGAAAAGTTAGTTTAAGTCAATAATGCATTAAAGATAAACTATGCATGTTGTTAGTCAAAATGAAGTGTAAAATTTAACTTTTTAGAATGACTTTTTATCCAAATAGTTAACCAGTAAAGCAACAACATAACTGTAGCTTTCCATGCCTTTAGCTTGGTTATTTGCTTTTAGATAAGTCGTATAAGTACTTTTAAAAAATATCTCAGAAGGATTTTTATAGCCATTCCAAAAGTCTTGTACTTCTTGGTAGTTTTTTAAAATTCCAATGTTAATAGTTTCAACTAACTTATAATACGTATCAGGATTTCGTTTGTAAATTTCATTTAAACAATGTCTAAGCCCAAAGGTGTAACCACAATATTTAAAATAAATATCAGGATTATTTACAGATGCTAAAAAGCCCATAAAATTAGCTTCGTTTTCTAAAGCATAACCCAATTGATGTGCAATTTCGTGTGCAGAAGTCGTTGGGAATTTATACTCCGGAATTAAATAATCTACCTGCGCTTCGTTAGTTAGCGGATTCAAATATCCGCTAAAACCCATATACGTTAGCGGTAAACTAAAAATAGAGGTTTTTAAACTTTTTGGATGGTATTCCAAATGCGGAAACTCTTTTTCCAGCGCTTTATAACCATTAGGAGTTTGTTTTAAAATTTCGGTTTTAGTGTAAGGTAAAACAACTTTTACAGTGTCGTTTTTAGCAAGTTGCAACTGTAAACTGTTGGATTTTTCAATAAGTTTTTTGGTGACCGAAAGTAGTTGTTCTGTGGTGTAATTATCTTCTAAATTTAAGTTTTTGTGTAAAGGATTTCGGTAATAATTAAATCCCCAAAGTAAATGAAACGCAAAATACACAACACCTATAACAGCGCCAACATCTAACAACCATTTCACGGTATCTTTATAAATGCGTTTTCTATTTAAAACTAACCATCTAAGTATTAAAATCAAGCCAACGCCATAAACAAAATCACCAAAACTAAACGGTAACCAACCCAAAATATATCTAAAACATTTAGATAAAAATGGGTATAAACCATCGCTGTAATAACGGTCTACAAATTCAGGAAAACGTTTGGCAAGTTGCACCAAAATGTAGGTAGGTACAATTAATCCCGTTAAAATTAATTTGGTGTGTTTTCGCATAGACTTCAAAAATAACTAAAATTAGGACCAATCGTTCAGGTTTTTTTAAAAGGTTAGTTCCTGCTGTCCGTTATATCTTTTTATCGTGCCTCAAAAAAGGATACCACTTCCATCAGGAGTAGCGACTAAGGTTAGTGATTATTTAAAAGGTTTCTTTTTTGTCATTCAGAGTTGTCACATTGAGCGCAGTCGAAATGAAAGCGAAGAATCTCATAATTTCAACTTAAAAAAGTAATTAATCCATAGTGCATTTTGTACTTTTGTGTTTCAATAAAAATAAAAATATGAGTCAAGACGTAAGAGCCTTAGAGCCTAAAGCATTATGGAATAAATTTGCCGATTTAAACGCTGTACCAAGACCTTCTAAAAAAGAAGAACGCGTTATAAAATTTATGAAAGATTTTGGAGCTAAGCTAGGTTTAGAAACTATAGAAGACGAAGTAGGAAACGTAATTATCAAAAAGCCAGCAACAGCAGGAATGGAAGATCGCGTAACCATTGTAATGCAATCGCATTTAGATATGGTACATCAAAAAAATGGCGATATCGTTTTTGATTTTGATACGCAAGGTATTGAGATGTATGTAGATGGTGATTGGGTAAAAGCAAAAGGAACAACACTTGGTGCAGATAACGGTTTAGGTGTTGCTACCATTATGGCTATTTTAGAAAGTACAGATATACCACATCCAGCAATAGAAGCTTTATTTACCATTGATGAAGAAACCGGAATGACTGGCGCAATGGGATTAAAAGGCGGATTATTAACTGGTGATATTTTATTGAATTTAGACACCGAAGAAGATGACGAAATTGGTGTTGGTTGTGCTGGTGGAGTAGATGTAACTGCAAGACGTACTTATGAAGAAGAAGAAACACCAGAATTTAAAATCGGTTATCAAGTTGAGGTAAAAGGATTACAAGGCGGACATTCAGGAATGCAAATACACGAAGGTTTAGGTAACGCCAATAAAATTATGAACCGTGTGTTATTTGACGGTTTTGAAAACTTTGGTTTACGTATCTCTCAAATAGAAGGCGGAAGTTTACGTAACGCTATACCACGCGAGAGCAAAGCAATTGTCGCAATAGATGCGATACACGAAGACGCTTTTTTAGCCGAAATGAAAGAGCAAGCCAATACCATAAAAAAGGAACTTAAAACCATGGAGCCAGATTTAGAGATTTTAGTCACTAAAACTGAAACACCAGAAAAAATTATGGATTTAGGTGTGCAAGAAGGTGTAACTAGAGCTATTTATGCGGCTTTAAATGGCGTGTACCGTATGAGTGCAGATATTCCAGAATTAGTAGAAACCTCTAATAATATTGCACGAGTAACTATAAAAGATGGCGAGATAGAAATTGCGTGTTTAACACGAAGCTCTGTAGAGAGTTCTAAACTAGATTTAGCCAATACCTTACGAGCTACGTTTGAATTAACAGGTTGCGAAGTAGAGTTTTCTGGAGATTATCCAGGTTGGACACCAAATATGGATGCATCAATCTTAAAAGTGGTTACCAATGTTTACGAGCGTTTAAATAACGAAAAGCCACACGTTGCAGCTTGCCATGCAGGATTAGAATGTGGTATTTTAGGACAAAATTATCCAGATATGGAAATGATTAGTTTTGGACCAAATATTAAAGGTGCACATAGCCCAGACGAGCGTGCACAAATTAGCTCTGCACAAAAGTATTGGAAGTTTGTGTTAGAAATTTTAAAAGACATCCCAAAGAAATAGGGAAGTAGAAAATATTCAATAAAAAAAGCCCAGTTTTGCTGGGCTTTTTTTATTCTGTTTAATTTCCACTGTGTATAGCGTAGTGAGGCGCACCTCACGTAGAGCTATAATTACGCCTTATTTGTTATACACGCTGATGTGTGTAGTTTCGTGATGAGCTCTCGTAGACTCGATAAATATACGATTAAAAAGTCGAGGTACAATTAACAGTGGACGATGGTATGTAATTAGTAGAAAGGAAGCGTTTGGAAAACGCGATTCTATGTGCTTAGGCAATTACATACCATCGGTCTTGGCTAAGGGTAGTTGCGAGGGTTGGCACGGACTTTTGCAAATAAGCAACCTCCTGAAAATTCCGCAGTAATTTTCAGGATAAGCCTGTAACAGCAATTGTTTATAGCCATTGTTGCCTCCAGTTATTTTATTTCAATCAAGTTATATTCTTCGACTTTTTTCTTTAGTGCAGGACATATTGGTTTGTTCATTACTCTCTCTTTAATTCCCATTTGATTTAAAACTAAAATCTCTGCCAAATCACCTGCTACGTAAGAGGCATCGCAAACATTAGCATCTCTTGTTTGTTTACCATTTGGATGGACTTGACAGAACGAATGTACTCTTTCGTGAATAAGCGTATTTAAAATTGAATATTCGTCTCTTTTAAGTTTCCATTTATTCAGCTTTGTAGTCTCAACACATTGAGTTGTAACAGCGGTTGTGGAAGAAAAGGGATTGAATTTTCGCCATAAAAAAACTGAATTTTCATCGTAAACTCCTTTTGATTCGTACTTTTCTATAAGCCAATGAGTGTACGACTTATATTCAGCTATATCTTCTTTAATAAAATTTGTTCTTCCTTCACTCCAATCAATATCATTTGTTGCCTCTAATTCAAGTATAATTTTTTTGAACAAAGGATTTTTAATGACTTCATCCTGTAAGTTGATAGCCTTTTTTACAGTTTCGTTTTTTATTCCTTTGGTAACAGAACAACCAAAGAATAGACCAGAAATAATTATGAATAAAAATACTCTTTTCATTTTTTAAACTGTATGTTATCGATAAAGTTAATCTCATCTTCATTTGGTAACAGTAATTTTTCAACAAATTCTGTTTTGACGTCTGAATTGAATATATCAATTCCTTTTATTTCGGAATTTCTCAAAGTGAGAAAATTATCAATATCAGTCGTGGCAATTTGAGATTTTGCTAAACTAACTGTTGGTTGTTTCAAAATATCTGTCTTATTTGGTATAGGAATTCTTTGATACGAAAGTCCAAATCTCATATCTAATGAGTAGTCCTCCGTGCTTGTATAAAGATTCCCATTAACACTTAATCCATAAGCTCCACCTTTAGCTTTGACTTCAAACTTTTTATATTTCTTTCTGATTATGTTTTTCTGAACCATTCCGGTTACCACGAGTAAGTGGCATATTTCAGGGTCATTAATGATATTGTCATTTTGTTGTATCCATATTCTCATACCGGATAAATAACTCGGGTCTTGAATATTTAATAGACCAACAGCTTGGTCATATACGATGACACTAAAAAGGGATTCGTTATCGAGTTTTGAGTTTAAGAAACTTAAAAACGCAACTTCTGTGCTCAACTTTTTGTCAACAATGAAAGATTTTGTTTTTAACGGTTGCTTGATTTTAGAATTTTCGTTGACCGTTACACCTGGAATAGGGAAAGCCGAAAATTCGGCGTATCCATTATTCACGTCTTTATCACATTTACCATTTTTACTTCTGACTTCTATCACTCGTCCCAGTAGAGAATAAGGGTCGCCAATAAATGAGTCATCTTCAATAAATATTTGATTCCTCTTGATTTGAAGTAATTTATTAGCCTCTGCGATTGCTGGTGGTGTTTCAGTTTTTGCAACTGTTTCGTTCATTACTTCATTGATGTGTTTTGTTGATTTTTGTCCCATTTTGTTTTTGTTTTAGAGTTGGTTTTAATTGGTGGCAATGTAAAGATAAATCGAGTTTTCAATTCATGCTATCTATTGTTAATCACGAAGTTAGCGTTTTTAAGTAAGAAAATCAATACGTAGGTTTACGTATATTTATAAAAAAAACCACCTAAAAAAGGTGGTTTTGTAATCTTTAAAAGCGATATGTTATTCTATACCTACTAACTCTAAATCAAAAACAAGATTAGTATTTGGCGGTATACGTGGTCTACGACCGCTTGGTCCGTAACCTAAATAACTTGGTACAAATATTCTTGCTTTATCGCCAACATTCATTTTTAACATTGCTTCTCTAAAACCTGGAACTAGAGTTGCAGACTCGTTGTATATCATAGCAAATGGTTTGTAAGCGCCATTTTTTTCTGCATTTTCATTGTATTGGTTAAATTTTTTGGCAACATCTACTTGTGTTGTATAAAATAAATCACCGTTTACAAAATAACCTGTACTGTGTATTAATACTTTTTCGGTGTTTTTTGGTGTTTTACCGTTTTTCGCCTTGTTTAAAATCATAACTAATCCTGTAGGAGATTCTATAAGTTCTCCTTCAAGATCTTTATTTTCGGTTTTAAATACCTCGGCTGCTTTTTTAGCTTCTTCTTTAACACGACTTTCAGCTTCGGTTTTTAAAGCATCAAATTTTTCGCTTAGTAAAGGTTCTTCTGTAGTAAATACTTTTACAACGTCAAAAGCTTTTGCATCTGCACCTTTTCTAATAATATTAACTTGGTTAATAATTACATCTTCTAAAGGTTTATTGCCTGTTCCAACTTTTACGTTAGAGATACTGTCTTGCACTTCGATACCTTTAACTAATTCACCAAAAACGCCATGACAGCTAACTCTTGGTTGATCGCAAGCTTTTACATTTCCGTTGGCGTCAAACGCGTCAAGACTAGGGTAAGGTACTTCGGTTATAAAAAATTGTGTTCCGTTAGTTGCTAATCCGCCGGAATTAGCCATAGATAAAATACCAGGTTTGTTGTGTCTTAAGTCCTTGTAAAATTCGCTATGAAATCTGTAACCAGCGCTTCCACGACCAGTTCCTGTTGGATCGCCACCTTGTATCATAAATTTATCCATTACTCTATGAAAAGTAATACCGTTGTAAAAAGGTTTTCCTTTTAAAGAGTCTGGTAATTGTGGATGTGTTCCTTCTGCTAATCCTACAAAATTAGCAACTGTAACTGGTACTTTGTCGTAAAAAAGTTGAGCAACCATTGTGCCTTTTGTTGTAACAATCTCGGCATATAGTCCATCTTGTAAGTCTGGATATTTATCCTGACATGAAGTAGCCGAAAGGCTTGCTATTAAAGCAATAAAAAGTAATTTCATGTGTGATTTAATTAGATTCATTATACTATTATAGGTTTTAATTTTGGGTGATTTTATTTATAGTGACTTCACAAATTATTGGTGTGTTTATACCTATTTTATGTTCGTCTCCGTAATAGCCATAAGCTTTTTGTGAAGGGAAAAGAAATGTTGCTGTTTCGCCTTCTTTTAATAGTTTTAACCCTTCTCTTAAGCCAGTAAAAATTTCTTCTTGATCCATAGCGTAATTTTGGGTTTTTATTTCTTTTTTAGAATAAATGGTGTCGTTATTTAAATGCCTAACATCATAATTGAAGTTTACGATATCTCCAAAATTAGGTGTAGTTAAGCTATCGCTTTCAACTTTTGTATTGTAATAATACCAAAATCCATTTCCTGAATTAATATATTCTTTGTCTGGGTTTTTGGCTATAATGTTTTCGATTTTTTTAATTTGTTCTTGGTTTAACACCTTATTTCTAGCAACAGACTCGTCTATAAAACTACCTGTACTAACAGTAATAGGTTTTCTAGCTTCTGGACTTTTGCAGCTTGCAAAAGCAATAGTAAATATTATATAAAAGATATGATTAAACTTCATGTAAAGCAGCTTTGTATTGCGGTAATATACTAATAAATTTTTCTACGGTTTCAGAGATATTTAAATCACTTTTTCCGCCAGCAGCATTTGTATGTCCGCCACCATTAAAATGGTGTCTAGACATTAAATTTACAGAAAAATCACCTTTAGACCTCAAGGAAATTTTTATAATTCCTTGTTGTAAATCTTCTATAAATATAGCAGCTAATACTACGTTTTCTAGAGATAGTGCATAATTAACAAATCCTTCTGTATCGCCTTTTTTGTAATCAAAATTTTGAAGTTCGGCTTGAGTTAAAGTTATATACGCTGCTCTAAATTCTGGTAAGATTTTTAAGTTACTTAATGCGCAACCAAGTAATTGTAGGCGATTATAACTGTTTGTATCGTAAACTTGATTATGAATATAGGTGTTGTCTGCACCTTTATCAATTAAATTTGCAATGACTTGATGCGTACGACTAGTTGTTGAGTTAAATCTAAACGAGCCAGTATCTGTCATGATACCTAAATAAATAGCAGTTGCGATATTACTGTCTATTAAATTACAATCATCAAGCATTTCTATAAAATTATAAATCATCTCGCAGGTAGAACTCATACTAACATCGCTGTAGGTATATTTAGCATATCCATCTGGTTGTTGGTGATGATCTATCATTATTTTTAAAGCAGAGCTAGTGTTTAATATTTGTTCCATATCACCAGCACGATGAAACGCATTAAAATCTAATGTAAAAATTATATCGGCTTGCTTGATGGCTTTAGAACTTTGATCATTTTGAAGATCAAATTTTAAAATTAAATCTTCACCAGGAACCCATTTTAAAAAACTAGGATAATCATTTGGAGTTACAACGGTTACTAAATGATTGAGCTTAGTTAAATAATGAAACAGTGCTAAACTAGAGCCAATAGCATCTCCATCAGGGTTTTTATGAGTAACAATTACAATCTTTTTTGATGAAGATAGTAACGCTTTTATGTCTTTAATATCATGATTTGTCATAGCGTACGAATATACAATTTTTTAATAATTGAAATTGTTGTTTTTCTTAATAAATCCCTTACTTTTGCACAAAATTAACACGCAGGTTATTGCTGGTTAGATTTTTACAAATTTGAAAATAAACTAAATATTAAAATGGCAACTAATAGAACATTTACAATGCTTAAGCCTGATGCTGTAGAAAAAGGACACATTGGCGCAATCTTAGAAAAAATTAATGCTTCAGGATTTAGAATCGTAGCAATGAAGTTAACTCAAATGACAAAGCAAGATGCTGAAACATTTTATGCTATACACAAAGAAAGACCATTCTTTGGAGAGTTAGTAGAGTATATGACTCGTGGTCCTATCGTTGCTGCTATTTTAGAAAAAGATAATGCAGTAGAAGATTTTAGAACTTTAATTGGTGCTACTAATCCTGCAGAAGCTGCAGAAGGAACAATTCGTAAAATGTACGCTGCTTCTATAGGTGAGAATGCTGTTCATGGAAGTGACAGTGATGATAATGCAGCTATCGAAGGTGCATTTCATTTTTCTGGAAGAGAAATGTTTTAATTAGATAAAAAATTAAACATATTAACATAAAAGCCTGAGAAATTCTCAGGCTTTTATGTTATCTTGCTTTCCCAAATTTACACACCTAAAAATGAAAACAAGATTACTACTATTACTTTTTATTGTAAGTAATGCAATTTATGCGCAAACAAACAATAATACTTTAAAAAAGTTCATAGATGCGACCAATGCTTCTGTAACTTTAAACACCACTAACAACACACCAGAATTTATTATTTTTCCTTTTGATCAACCATTGGTGGTTAATGGAAATTCTGTTAAAGAAAAATCTCAGAATTTTATTAATTTAAATGCAGATCTTTTAGGGATACATCCTAATAATTTAATACTTAAAGAGACTAGAGTAGATAATTATGGAATGCAACATGTTATTTTTGATCAACTTCATAACGGAGTAAAAGTTTTTGATGGACAGTTAAGGTTTCATTTTAATTCAGATCAAAAAGTTACATCGATAAACGGGACATTAATTAGCGGGTTAAAAGTAAACTCTCAACCTCAAATTACAGCAAGTCAGGCTTCAGGAATGGCTTTACAGTATGTTTCAAATCAAAATTTAAGCTCGTCTAATGTCCCATTAATGGTTATTAAAACCAATTTATATGTTTTTCAAAAAGGATTAATAGAAAACAAAAATTTTGGCGATTACTTAGTTTATGAAGTTGAAGTTAGAAATAATAACGATGTAAGAGAATATTTATTTATAGATGCTTTTACTGGTGAAATTGTTCAACAGTTCACAGGTATGGCTCATATTAATAGACAAGTATACGAGAATAATACATTTAATTTTGTTTGGCAAGAAGGAGATGCGTTTCCAGGATCTCTAACTAATTGGCAACAAAATGAGGTTGTAGCATCAGAAGATGTTTACAATTTTTTTGAAAACGCATTTGGATACGTTTCTTATGACAACCAAGATGCAACTATGGTAACAATTAATAATAATCCAAATATATCTTGTCCCAACGCTAACTGGAATGGTGTATCCGCTAATTATTGCGATGGTACAGCAGCAGATGATGTGATTGCTCATGAATGGGGACATGCTTATACCGAGTATACAAGTGGATTAATTTATTATTACCAATCTGGTGCATTAAATGAATCTTTCTCTGATGTATGGGGAGAAACAGTAGATTTATTAAATAATTATGAGGATTTTGGTGAAGACTTATCCATTAGAACAGGTATTTCTTGTACACCTTCTTTAAGATGGAAAGTAGGAGAAGATGCAACAGCTTTTGGAGGAGCAATTAGAGATATGTATAATCCACCTTGTAATAATGATCCAGGAAGAGTTGGAGCAAACAACTATTGGTGTAGTCCAGGTGATTCTGGAGGAGTACATATAAACTCTGGTATTCCTAATCATGCGTATGCTCTATTAGTAGATGGTGGTAGTTATAATGGATATATAGTTACGGGAATAGGGTTTACAAAAGCAGCGCATATCTTTTGGAGAGCTCAAAGTCAATATTTAACACCAACATCAGATTTTTCTGTTTTTGCAGATGCATTAGAAGCTTCAGCTAATGATTTATTAGGTATTAATTTAACAGGGTTATCTACAGATGCACCAGTTGGTCCATCTGGAGAGATTATAACAGCAGCAGATATTACGCAGTTAAATAATGCATTATTAGCAGTAGAATTAAGAATGAATCCTGATCAATGTGGATTTACACCTTTGCTTTCTGAAACAACTACTTTATGTAACAATGCTACATCTGGAGCGCTTTATACTCAAGATTGGGAAAATGGTTTAGATGGATGGACTGTAAGTAATGTTCCTTCAAACCCTTCATCTTGGGAACCAAGAGATTGGGTTTTAGAACCAAATTTACCAAAAAGTAGACCAGGTACAGGTGTATTTGGAGCAGATCCTATAATTGGGGATTGTGGCGCTGATTTAGAAAATGGTATTTTAAGATTAGAAAGTCCAGTTATTAATTTACCATCAGGTGTAGCTGGAGATTTTGAATTAGCTTTTAATCATAATGTCTCTACTGAGTTTCAATGGGATGGAACAAATGTAAAGTATAGTAAAAATGGAGGCGTTTGGAAAATTGTACCTGCATCTGCTTTTACAACCAATGCTTATAATGATGTTATAAATCCTGCTTCTTCAGGTAACGATAACCCTCTTCAGGGACAAGCAGCTTTTACAGGTTATGATGAAGGTGGTTTAACTGGAAGTTGGGTAACAAGTGTTGTAAACTTTGCTAATATGAACGTTAATGCAGGTGATAGTATTCAATTACGTTTTGAAGTAGGAACAGATGGTTGTAATGGTACAGTTGGTTGGTACTTAGATGAAATTTATGTGTACAATTGTTCTGTAGATTTACTTAGTGTACAAAATTTTGAAACATTAGATAAATCTATAAGAATTTATCCTAATCCTTCAAATGGGATATTTAATATTCAAAATAATGGAAATATTAATCTTACTAGTATTGAAGTTATTGATATTAATGGAAGAGTTATTAAATCTAATACATCAACGTTTAATCAAGTAGATTTAAATGACGTTTCTAACGGAATATATTTTGTTAAGCTAAAATCAAACTCCACTACAATTACTAAAAAAGTAATTAAGAATTAAAAAGATTTAACCTTATAAACTAAAAAAGCCTTTCTAAATAGAAAGGCTTTTTTTGTAATGATTTAAATAAAATAAATATATAGAATTAAATTACTTTTACATTTACTGCGTTCAAACCTTTACGTCCTTCTTGTAGATCATATTCTACATTGTCTCCTTCTCTTACTTCATCAATAAGTCCAGAGATGTGTACGAAATGGTCTGTGTTAGATCCTTCTTCGGTAATAAAACCAAATCCTTTAGAATCGTTAAAAAATTTTACTTTGCCTTGAGCCATTGTAATAAAAAAAAATGTTAATAATAGCTCAAAGATAGAATTAATAATGTTAAGTAAAGATTATTTTTAAAATTTTTCAATAAAATTATATTTATGATGAAATTTTTTAATTATCTCAATACTATTTTATTAACTATTTCTTTTCCTATCTCTTCATTTAATAATTCTATAATTTTTTGTTTGCCATAGCTTAGTTCTTCTCTTAAAGCGCTAGAACTTAGTTGTACATAAAGTGTGTCGTTTTTTAACTCTATAGCAGTTGTGTAATTATTTATACCATTACCCATTAATTTTGCCCAGGCATTTCTAACTTGTACTTTATCTAAACCTTTTTCAAGATTATTTTCGTTTACAAAATCTTTTAAAACGTCTTGTAAGTTTAGTATGTCGTTATTTCTTTTTGCCATTAATCTAATTTAATAGGTTGGTATCTTTTATATAAATATACGTCTTTATTGTCGTTTACTACCGTCATTTCCGATTTTGAAATAGATTGTATCGTTTCTTTCCAACTGTAATACGGTGTTTTGTAGTTTAATTCTAATCCGTTTTCTGATAAATTAAAAGTGAATTTTTCTTGAAAATTTGTAGTACTATAAGTACCATCAAATTTAGGTTTCATCTTTTTTCTAACGCCAACCGAATCGTTTAATATTTGAATATAATCTACAGTTTCGTTTATTTTATAAGATTTTTCTGTACCGTTATTTAAAGTCACATGCTTTATTTCCCAATATCCATTTAGATATTGCGTATAATCCTCCTTTTTTTTACTACAATTAAAGAATGTAATTAAGCTGATTAATAATAAAATATGTTTTAAATTTTGCATTATAATTTAAAAATTTTGTAAGATTGATGTACTTGTTTTACGGCAGCTTCTGTACGATCTGCATGTGTATCACTTATAAAAATTTGACCAAAATTTTCGTCGTCTACTAATTTTATAATTTGAGCAACACGGTTTTCGTCTAATTTATCAAAAATATCATCTAATAGCAATATAGGATTAGTTCCGCTTTGCGATTTTAAACAGTCAAATTGCGCTAACTTTAAAGCTATTAAAAATGATTTTTGTTGTCCTTGACTACCAAATTTTTTAATTGGATGGTCATCTATTGTAAAAATCAAATCGTCTTTATGTACGCCAACACTTGTATATTGTAGTGCTTTATCTTTATTAATATTTTGTTTTAAAAGCGTAATTAAATCATCTTTAAAAAGATTACTGTTGTATGTTAAATTAATATTTTCGGTAGTGTTACTAATGGCTTTATAGCGCGCTTTAAAAAGCGGTACAAATGTGTCTAGAAAAGCTTTTCTTATTTCAAAAATCTCTGTACCATATTGAGACAATTGCTCATTGTAAACATCTATAGTATCTTGATTGTAGGTATGATTTGCAGCAAAATATTTTAATAAAGAATTGCGTTGCGATAGCACCTTGTTGTAATTAATAAGGTAAGCTAAATAGCTTTTGTTACTTTGGCTAATAACACTATCTATAAATTTGCGTCTAGTATCACTACCTTCAATAATTAAGTCTCGATCTGCAGGAGATATTATAACTAACGGTAAAAAACCTATATGATCGCTAAATTTATCATATACCTTACTATTGCGTTTAATTACCTTTTTTTGCCCTTTTTTTAAACTAACAACAATATTTTCTATTTCATCATTTTTAAGATATTCGCCATTTAAAACAAAAAAATCTTCATCGTGTTTTATGTTTTGAGATGCTACCGGATTAAAATAACTTTTGCCAAACGATAAATGATAAATAGCATCTAGAACATTTGTTTTTCCTACACCATTGTTACCAACAAAGCAATTTATGGTTTGGTCAAACTCGAAAGTTTTAGAGTCAAAATTTTTATAGTTTAAAAGCGAAAGCGTTTTTAAAATCATAGAAAAAAAGAAGAATTTTGTGCGATAAATAAGGTTACTTCAAAAGGTTGTGCAAATTATTGAAAAATAACAAATAAATAGGCTTTTTTTTTAAGAAGAAAATTATATTTTTGTGCGCATTAATAAATCGAAGTATGGCAACTTACAAGAAAAGAGGATACAAACCAAAGACAAAAGTTGAAAAAGAAAAAGAGGAAGTTTTTGTAGAAGAAGAATCTACAACTGCTGAAGTATTTAACACTTTAGATGAATCTGCGAACAAAGCGGAAGAGTTTGTAGAAAAAAATCAAAAAAACATCTTTTTAGCAATTGGAGTAATTGCAGCATTAGTGTTAGGATATTTAGGATACCAACAATTTATCGTAAAGCCTAAACAAGCTACTGCAATGAATGACATGTATCAAGCAAAAAAATACTTTAACGATGCAGTTACTGCAACAGTTGGGCAAGACTCTTTATACAATCTAGCTTTAACTGGCGGCGAAGGAAAATTTGGATTAACAGATATAGCAGATAATTATAGCGGTACAGATGCTGGTAATTTAGCTAACTATTATGCAGGAATGGCTTACTTAAATTTAAAAAATTATGAGCAAGCAATAGCATATTTAGATAAATTTAAAAGTGAAGATGATGCTTTAGCTCCTATGGCTAAAGGTGCTATTGGAGATGCTTTTATGCAATTAAATCAAGAAGATCAAGCTTTAGATTACTATTTACAAGCTGCTAATCTTCGTCAAAACGAATTTACAACACCAACATTTTTATACAAAGCAGGTGTTACTGCATTAAACTCTGGTAATGCATCTAAAGCATTAGAATTATTTAATAAAATTAAAGACAATTACCCAAAATCACCAGAAGCTACTAATGCAGAAGTGTTTATAGGTAAAGCTCAAGCGATGTCAAAATAATTTATTATGGCAACAACAAATTTATCTGCATACGATAAAGCAACAATCCCAAACGGAAAGCAATTTCGGTTTGGGATTGTTGTTTCAGAATGGAATGACAACATCACAGAAGGACTTTTACAAGGCGCAAAAGACACGTTATTAGAACATGGTGTAAAACCAGAAAACATTGTAATTTGGCATGTACCTGGTAGTTATGAGTTAATCTACGGAAGCAAAAAAATGCAAGAACAAATGGTCAATGCAGTTATTGCAATTGGTAGTGTTATTCAAGGAGAAACCAAACATTTTGATTTTGTTTGCGATGCTGTAGCACAAGGTATTAAAGATCTTAATGTAATGCGCGAAACACCAGTTATATTCTGTGTGCTTACCGATAATACGATGCAGCAAGCAATAGACCGTTCTGGTGGTAAACATGGTAATAAAGGTGTGGAAGCTGCTGTAGCTGCCTTAAAAATGGCTCAATTAAGAAAAGAAGCTTAGATTCTAGTCTTAGCTTACAGTCTCAGTTTACAGTCACAGTTTATAGTTTGTAATAGTTTAGTTAATATTGCTAAAAGCTAAAAGCTAAAAGCTAAAAGCTAAAAGCTAAAAGCTAAAAGCTAAAAGCAACTATTCCTTTTTGTTAACAATTTTTAGCATTCTGTAGCCAGCAATCTCTTGTAAATTCAGTATTTTTGAAATTATAAGAAATACACTTCAATATTGTTTGGTCAAAGAAAAAATAAAACATTTGCATATAAAAAGCGTTATTCTAAAGAAGATAATCATGCAACTCAATTAAAAGAAAGTATGAAATCTAGTTGGAATGAGGCAAGACCTTCTTTGTCTAGCAGAAAGAATGGAAACACCTTATTTTTATTAATAGGGTTGTTAGTATTTATTGCTATCTTAATGTATTATTTAGACTCAAAAATAAAATAGTTATGGGACTTTTATCACGACGTAAAAATAAAAAGTTTAGTTACACACCAAGATATTACAAAGGTGAAGGTAGTCCTTATGAAATAAAGCACAAATTTGACGACTTTAGAACAACAGTTGGCGATAACAAAAACCTGAAACAAAAATTTAATAATGCTGTAGAAGAACTAAAGCATAATCCAGATGAAGCAGCAAATAGAAGAATTTTAATTATTGTTGCTGTCTTGGTATTTTTATTTTTATTAATTATTGGTTTTGACCTTTCAATTTTCTTCCCTAATTAAAATATGGCAGATATAATTCAATTATTACCAGATCATGTTGCTAATCAAATTGCAGCAGGAGAAGTTGTTCAACGTCCAGCATCTGTAGTAAAAGAACTTTTAGAAAATGCTATAGATGCAGATTCTACAAACATAAAATTAATAGTAAAAGACGCAGGTAAAACTCTAATACAAGTTATAGATAACGGTAAAGGAATGAGTCCTACCGATGCTAGATTAAGCTTTGAACGTCATGCTACTTCTAAAATTAGAAATGCCGAAGATCTTTTTCAATTAAACACTAAAGGGTTTCGTGGTGAAGCTTTAGCCAGTATTGCTGCGATTGCTCATGTAGAGTTAAAGACAAAACAAGATGGTAAAGAATTAGGAACTTGTATAGAAATTGAAGGTAGCGAAGTTAAACATCAAGACGTTGTTGTTACTCCTAAAGGTACATCTTTAGCAGTAAAAAACTTATTTTTTAATATACCTGCAAGACGAAACTTTTTAAAATCTAATGCGGTCGAGTTACGCCATGTAATAGACGAGTTTCATCGTGTAGCATTAGCGCATCCAAGCATTACATTTTCTATGTATCACAACGGAAGCGAAACATTTAATCTTCCAGAAAGCAATTACAGACAACGAATTGTTAATGTTTTTGGTGTAAAAACTAACGAAAAATTAGTACCAGTTGAAGAAGCTACAGAAGTGCTAACCATTTCTGGATTTGTTGGTAAACCAGAATTTGCGAAAAAGAGTCGTAACGAGCAGTTTTTCTTCGTTAACAACCGTTTTATTAAAAGCGCTTATTTAAATCATGCTATAAATTCAGCATTTGAAGGTTTACTTAAAGATGGTGCACAACCAAGTTATTTTTTAAACTTAACGGTAAATCCGCAAACTATAGATATTAATATTCACCCAACAAAAACCGAAATTAAATTTGATGACGAACATACTTTATATGCCATCTTAAGATCGGCTGTAAAACATAGTTTGGGCCAATTTAATATTGCACCAGTTTTAGATTTTGAACGTGATGCAAATCTAGATACGCCATACAATTACCAACAAAAAAACGCTCCAAGCGTAGAAGTAGATAGGACTTTTAATCCTTTTGAAGAAGAAGTAAAGCCAATTAACACAACATCAAGTAGTAATAGTTTTTCTGGCGCAAAAACATTTAAAAAAGAAAAAGTTGCAAATTGGGAAGGATTGTACGTTGGATTAGAGTCTAATACAAATGCAATCGAAACAGATTTTAGTGAAGTTACTTTTGAAAGTGAACCTGAAACGACTTCAATTTTTGATAATGACAAGGATGTAGAGCATAAGCAAACAACCTATCAATTAAACAATAAGTTTATAATAAGTACGATAAAATCTGGAATGTTAGTAATAGATCAACATAGAGCACATCAACGTGTATTGTATGAAGATTATTTAAAACACATAACTGTAAAAGAAGGAGTAAGCCAGCAGTTATTGTTTCCTTTAGAATTACATTTTTCTAAACAAGATATTGAAATTATACAGCAATTAAAAGAAGATTTAGAAGCAACAGGATTTGTTTTTACGCATATAAAAAATGAAATTGTAGTCATTACTGGTGTACCTGTTAATGTTCCAGAAAGTGAAGTGTCAATTATCTTAGAACAATTAATTAGTGATGTAGAAAACGAAGTGCCAGATACACACTTTTCGGCAGCAGATTTATTAGCAAAATCTATGGCTAAAAGTTTGGCAATTAAAACAGGACAATCGTTAACAAATACAGAGCAAGAACACTTAGTAAATAGGTTGTTTGCATGTAAAGAACCAAGTGTATCGCCGACCAATAAAACCACATTTATTACAATGACTGTGGATGAATTAGAAAAGAAATTTATGTAAGCTATGATGAGGATTTCAGAAACTGTAAAACATCTTATAATTATTAATGTAATTATGTTTATCGGAACCGTTACTGTTGGTGGCGGAGAAGCATTTTACAATTGGTTTGCATTACATTTTCCTGCAAATGAATCTTTCAAACCTTGGCAAATCGTAACCCATATGTTTATGCATGGTAATTTTATGCATTTACTATTCAATATGTTTGCTTTATGGATGTTTGGTTCTCCAGTAGAGTATCGTTTAGGAAGCAAAAAGTTTTTGTTTATTTACTTTTCTGCAGGATTAGGCGCAGTATTATTCCAACTTGCAGGATATTACTTTAATTATATTCCAGCTTATGAAGATTTAATAGCTTCTGGAGTTACTTCAGATCAATTCATGGAAATGATGAATACAGGTAGAGTTTATAATTCTGTCTCAGCAGACTTGATTCCTAGTTTACAATCTGCTTATAATGCTTACAACAGCACTATGGTTGGAGCATCTGGTTGTATAATGGGTATACTTGCAGCATTTGGGATGATGAATCCTAATGCCGAGCTAATGCTAATCTTTTTACCAATACCTATAAAAGCAAAGTATTTTATACCAGGAATAATAATATTAGATGTAATCTCTGCATTTACTGGTCAGTCGTTTTTTAGCCCAAGTAATACAGCTTATTTAGCGCATGTTGGTGGCGCAATTGTTGGTTTTATAATTATGTGGTATTGGAAAAAAAATCAATTTAATCAAAACCGTTGGGATAGATAAATGAGTCAATTAGATCAATTAAAATATAAATATGCTAGACTAAATGTGCTAGAAAAAATAATTGTCATTAATGTGATATTATTTTTTGTGGCATTACTTTTTAGAAAAGTTATTCCTGTATTTTTTAATTGGCTTAGATTACCAAGTGACTTTTTTGAGGTAATCTATAAACCTTGGACACTTCTTACTTATGGTTTTTTACATTACGACTTTATACACTTGCTATTTAATATGATTTGGTTGTATGCTTTAGGTCGTATTTTTATGAATTTATTTAATCCAAAAATGGCTTTAAATATCTATTTTTTAGGTATAATAGTTGGAGGATTAACCTTTTTATTTGGTTACAATGTTTTTCCTAAAATATTTAATTCTAATGCTTTTTTAATTGGCGCATCTGCTGGAGTAAGTGCGTTATTAATTTTTTTATGTACTTATATGCCAAATAAAGAGATTAGGTTTTTCACCTTTAATCTAAAACTTTGGTGGATTGGAGCAGTATTTATTGCTTTTGATGTATTAGGATTGTTTAGTGCAAATTCTGGTGGAAAATTAGCACATTTAGGTGGTGCATTTTTAGGTTTTATGTATGCTAAACAACTAGTAAAAGGTAATGATATAGGTTCTGGTTTTGGAAGTTTTATGGATAAAATTGTGGCTTTTTTTACACCAAAAGAAAAATCTAAATTAAAGACCGTACACAAGCGAAAAGGTAAAGTTGCAGGTTATGAGAAAAAAGAATTTGACCAATTTAACACACAAAAAAAGATAGACTCAATTCTAGATAAGATAAGTAAAAGTGGTTATGATAGCCTAACTAAAGAAGAAAAAGATTTTCTGTTTAGAGCAGGAAAATAGTAAGTTAGAATTTTTGCAGTTATGAAAAAATTAAATTTTATCGAAAAAATAGTTTTCTTTTTCAATTCTATTGCTGCATTTTTATTGCTTTTATCTTACGTGTTACCTAAAGTACCACCAAAAACTTTTGCACCATTATCTGTATTAAGTTTAGGTGTACCACTACTAATTTTATTAAACGTTTTATTTTTTGTGTACTGGTTGCTTAAAGTAAAAAAGCAACTCATCTTATCTCTTTTTGTAATCGTAATTGGTTACTTGTTATTTGGTTCGTTATATAAGTTTTCTAATACAAGTAAAACAAACACCGTTTCTTCATTATCTATAATGAATTATAACGTTAGATTATTTAATTTATACGATTGGATTCCAGAAAAAAATATTCAATCCAAATTAACAACGTTTATTAAAGAAGAATCACCAGATGTATTATGCATTCAAGAATATCATCCGCATAAGAATATAGACTTGTCCTTTTACAAGTATAAATTTGAAAAATTAGAAGGTAAAAAAATACAAT
The DNA here is from genome assembly GCF_014764305.1 of Mesoflavibacter profundi. Taxonomy (NCBI): domain Bacteria; kingdom Pseudomonadati; phylum Bacteroidota; class Flavobacteriia; order Flavobacteriales; family Flavobacteriaceae; genus Mesoflavibacter; species Mesoflavibacter profundi. The sequence goes on along the minus strand of NZ_CP061703.1, from coordinate 215,157 downwards.
ACGGTCAAGCTATTTTTTCTAAGTTTCCAATTATTAATTCAGGCTCTATAAATTTTCCAAATACAGCTAATAATGCGATTTATGCAGATATAGTAAAAGACTTGGATACAATAAGAGTTTATAATTTACACTTACAATCGTTACGTTTAGATCCTAAAGTCCAGAATTTAAGTCAAGAAGAAGGCGAAAAAATATTTTTCGGTATTGGTGAAACCTTCAAACTTCAGCAAGAACAAACAGAATTATTTTTAAGTCATAAAGCAAAATGTCCTTATAAAATGGTAGTTTCTGGAGACTTTAATAATTCGGCATTTTCTTATGTATATAATCAAGTAAAAGGCGATTTAAAGGATGCTTTTAAAGAACAAGGTAATGGCTTTGGAAGATCTTATAATTTTAAATTTTTCCCATTACGAATAGATTTTCTTTTAGTAGATCCAAGTTATAATGTTGATAGTTTTAAAACATTTGATGTACAATACTCGGACCATTATCCCATAATGACTAAGTTAAGCGTCAAATAATTTATAACAAGCAATCTACGCTATCTGCTAAAATATGTATAGTTAATCCTAATCCAATTAGCCGAGTTTTTTGAGGAATTAGCAAGAGACAATACAACACAATTGCATAATAGGAGTGAAGTGGATGAAAATTAATACTACATCTGTTAGGCGAAAAAATAGGCGTTGCTAATAAATGGTCTAAATCAATTAGCATACCTGAAATCATAATGAGATAGGCTTTTTTCCATTGGTTTTTAAACAGAAAAAGCGCAACGATAAATGGTAATATAAAATGAATTCCGTAATGTATAATTGGTTTATACATGCGTTGGTAATTCTTGATTTTCTAAATAAGTTAAAGCGTTTGTTCCTTCATTAAACAATAAGTCTAAAACACTTAAATTATCTATATATCCACATTTATCAAAAAAGACTTGTCTGTAGTTTTCAAAGTTGAAATTAGGCTCTTTTCTTGCGTTAACAAGTGATCTAAAGTCTTTTAAATTATCATGTTCTGTTTGATAACTTTCAGTAAAAGAAATATCCAAATCTAACTGAAGGCAATCGCTAACAACTTCAAAACATTTTAGATTGAAATCATAAATAAACTCGTGACGTTTTTCGAAAAGCGTAATAAATTCATCTTCATAATACTCAAAAAAAGGCGACGTACGATAAGCAGCTTCAAGACTTTTCCAGTGTATTTGTTGCCATTTTTCGGTATTACTAATTTTTACATCCTTGTATAATTGTCTGTTTTTATGACTGTGAATTATAGGAATGCTTAATTGTAATTTACCATTTGCACCATAAATGTAAGTACGATTACGGTATGTTTGTTTTTGAAAATTATCATGTTTTTCAAACACTAAATATTCAGCTTTAGCAATTGCAACACATTGTGCAATACTAGGGAAATATGTAGGATGAAGTAGAGCTTTCATTTTAAATTAAAATCAATAACCTAAGCTGTTTTCTTCTTGCGTTTTCTAAATTTATTAAATGCAAAAATACCTGCTAATACCACTAAAAATGGAATAAAATAAGAAGTTGGTTTACCTTCGCCACCAACAGTAGTAAATAATCTGTTCCAACGTATTTTGTCCAATCCTTTACCGTTGCTGTCCCAACTCATCCAAACAAAAACAGGTTTTCCAACCACGTGGTCAAAAGGTACATATCCCCACATTCTTGCATCCTGACTATTGTGTCTGTTATCACCCATCATCCAATAGTAATCTTGCTTAAAAGTATAGGTGTTCGCAACTTCACCATTAATTAAAATTTGATTGCCTTTTACATCAACAGTGTTCCCTTCGTAAGCAGTAATTATGCGTTTGTAAAGCGGTAAAACCTCTAAATTTAAGTCGACTGTCTTTCCTGCTTGTGGTATATAAATTGGGCCAAATTCATCTTTATTCCAACTGTATTCTGGAGAACGCGGGAAAATATCATTTTCAGGTTGTGCAGATAAATCTTTTTTAAGTGAAATTACATTAGGATTGCTCTTTATTTTAGCTGCTAAATCTTCGGTTAAGTTGATATTTAAAGCTTTATCTGAAAAGCCTATTTTTAATTTATCGTACATGTCTTGAGACACATTACCTTTAAATCCAATCATTTCACCATCATCTGAAACCACAGTTAAGTTAATCCCATTTTCTTTGATGTATTCTTGAATTTTTTCGTTTTCAAAAATTGATTTTTTAAGTTGAAATACTCTTGTGTATTCTGTAATTCCGTACTGATCTAAGAATTCTTGAGAGACGTTATTCTTCAATATCACAGTATAAAAAAACTGAAGTTTAGCTCTGTCCGGTAATTCGTTTTTCTTTCCGTTTATATACACATAACCTTCTTTGATAGACAAAGAGTCACCAGGTAAACCAACACAACGTTTTACGTAATTAGTCTTTTTATCTACAGGTTTGTGTCTAACTTCTCCGTAAGGATTATTAATATCTACCAACGTGTCTACCGGCCAGTTAAAAACAACTATATCATTATGCTCTATTTCTTCTAAAGCAGGTAATCTAAAATATGGTAATTGTGGTTTTTTGATGTATGAAGGAACTGTTGTTCCTGGTACAGCATCGTGTATCATCGGAACTGCAACTGTAGTTTGCGGTGTACGTGCACCATAATTTACCTTACTAACAAATAAGAAATCACCAACCAATAAAGTTTTTTCTAAAGAAGAAGTTGGTATAACAAAAGGTTGAATAAAATAAGTGTGAACAATTGTAGCAGCCACAACAGCAAATAAAATAGAACTTACCCAATCACCAAACTCGGTTAAAGGATGTAGACTTCTATTTTCTCTGTATTTTAAGTCCTTTGCGCCATAACTTAAATAGAAGTTATAAAAACCTAATAAAATAATGGCAAGGAATGTATCCTGTGAACTGTTTTTACCAAAACTTCTAGCAGTTTCTACCCAAACTACAGGAAATAGGATTAGATTAACAATTGGTAAAAATAAAAGGATAGTCCACCACCAAGGTCTGTTTATAATTTTCATTAAAACAACAGCATTGTAAACTGGCACAAATGCTTCCCAAGCTTTTCTTCCTGCTTTAACGTATAATTTCCAAGTTGCTAATCCATGTAAAAGTTGAATGACAAAGAAAAATATAATCCACTGAGTTCCACTCATAATTTTAGTTTTATTGACTAATGTCTAATTATTATTGATTAGTATTAATGTTCAAATTTGCAGTTTTTCTAGATGAAATAAAAATTCTTGTTAGCTCATCAGACTCTTTTAACAAAGATTTACATTTTTCTAAAGTAATTAAATTTTCATCTATAGAAAATTGTATCCAAAAATTACTTTCATCTATTTCCTCTATAACAATACTAATTTTTGATATAAAAGCTTTTTTTGATTGAGCTATACAGGTAGCTCTGTAATTCGCAGCTACAGATGTAGAGCATCTTATCAACTGTTTTTTAATGTGATTTCCTAAATAGCTATCAGGTAGACTTAAAGATAGTTTAATGCATCTATGTGCAAAGTTTTTTGTTCTTTCTTTTAAATCTTTAGTCATTATTCAATCAGCATTAATCATTATAGAGAAAGCACATCTTTCATAGTAAAAACACCTGTTTTGCCAATAATCCATTCGGCAGCGATTACAGCGCCTAAAGCAAAACCTTGTCTGCTGTGCGCTTCGTGTTCGATTTTTATGGTGTCTATATCGCTTTTGTAAGTAATAATGTGTGTTCCAGGAACATCAGGAATACGTTTTGCAGATATTGGTAATGTGTTTTCTGCACTTTCATCTAATTTCCAATTGGAATATTGACTATGGTTTTTTATAACACCTTCTGCTAATGTTATTGCTGTACCACTTGGCGCATCTAGTTTTTTTGTATGATGAATTTCTTCTATATCTACTTTATAATCTTCAAGCTTAGTCATCATTTTTGCTAATATTTCATTTAGTTCAAAAAAGATGTTTACACCTAAACTATAGTTAGAAGCATATATAAATGCACCTTTATTTTTTTCGCAAAGCGAAACAGCATCGTTGTATTTATCTAACCAACCTGTCGTACCAGAAATTACAGGAACGTTATTATTTAGGCAGTTTGAAATATTGTTAAAAGCAGCATTTGGTATGCTAAAATCTATAGCTACATCTGCATCTTTAATATTGTAACCGTTATCTTGACTGGTTTTTATTACAATATCATGTCCACGGTTTATGGCAATTTGTTCAATAGCTTGACCCATTCTACCATAACCTAATAATGCAATTTTCATTTTTTAATTATTTTAAAGAAGCCTAATCGCTTCAATATTTTGAGAAGTTAAAATTTAAAATTAACGGTTAGTCCAACATCACCTTGATTATCTATTTCGTTAATTTTATAATGTGGTTTTAAACTTAAATTTTCGTCTACATTATATTGTAGTAAATGCGCATCTATATTGGCATCTATTATATTTAATGCGTAAAGACCAAAGGTTACTAGAAGTGAAAGTTCTTTATTACGTCTAAAGGTTTTTTGGGCTTCGATTAATCCGTCGTCATTTATTCTTCCAAAAAACTCGTCGTCTGTATAACCAGCAAGTCTTCTTTTGTAAGCGTCTCTAACACGATTATAGTTTTTGTTGTTATAATCGTAAATAAGTATTCCTCCTGTAATGGCTCCAACCACTATAGGAATTTTCCAGTATTTTTTATTGTAAGCTTGACCTAATCCTGGTAAGATAGCAGAGTAGAAGGCTGCTTTAGAAGGTGCTAAAGGATCATACTCTTTAGGTAATTTTACTTTTTTTACTTTAGAAGAATCTTTTAAAACAACTTTATCCTTTTTTTTTAATCCGTCGGGTAGATTTTTTTGTATTGTATCGCTAGAAGTTGTATTTGCTTTATCTTCTTGAGACCAAGAAAAGCTAGATACAATCAAGCAAAAAATAGTAATGATAAAGTGTTTAGTTATCACCTTGTACAAGTTTTTTTATTCTATTAAAATCTTCTTCAGAATGAAACGGAATTGTAATTTTTCCTTTTCCGTTGCTAGAGACTTTAACGTCTATTTTATGTCCAAAGTATTCTGAAAATACACTTATTCCTTTTTTAACATACTTAGGAAGTTCTTCTTTTGTAGGTTTTGCAGGTACTTTTACTTCGCTAGTTTGGTTGTAATTACGAACTAAATTTTCGGTTTGTCTAACCGATAGTTTGTCGTTTAATATTTTTTCGTAAATCTCTAACTGTATGTCTTGATCTTCGATATTTATTATGGCACGACCATGTCCCATAGATAAAAATCCGTCACGCATTCCGGTTTGGATAATTGGATCTAATTTTAAAAGACGAAGGTAGTTAGCTATTGTACTACGTTTTTTTCCAACACGTTCGCTCATTTGCTCTTGTGTTAGATTAATTTCGTCTATTAATCTTTGATAAGAAAGTGCAATTTCTATTGGATCTAAGTCTTGACGTTGGATATTTTCTACCAATGCCATTTCTAGACTTTCTTGATCGTTTGCTATTCTTATGTAAGCAGGTACGGTTTCTAATCCAACTAATTTTGATGCTCTAAAACGTCTTTCTCCAGAAACTAATTGGTATTTTTCAAAGCCTAATTTTCTTACCGTGATTGGTTGTATTACACCTAATTCTCTAATGGAAGAGGCTAGTTCGCGCAGCGATTCTTCATTAAAATTAGTTCGTGGTTGAAATGGATTCATTTCAATTTGATCTAATTCTAACTCGACAATATTACCTATTACTTTGTCTGCATTTTTGTCTTTTGCAGATTGAATGTCGTTTTCTGGATCTTTCAGTAAAGCTGAAAGTCCGCGTCCTAAAGCCTGTTTCTTAGTTGCTTTCGCCATATATTAGGAGTTTTTTGTAATAATTTCTTTTGCTAAACTTAAATAATTACTTGCACCTTTACTAGACGCATCGTAATTAATTATGTTTTCTCCATAACTTGGTGCTTCACTTAATTTTACATTACGTTGTATAATTGTTGTAAATACCATATCGTTAAAGTGTTTTTGCACTTCGTCTACGACTTGATTAGACAGTCTTAAACGCGAATCGTACATAGTTAATAATAATCCTTCTATGTCTAGATTTTGATTATGTATTTTTTGAACACTTTTAATTGTGTTTAATAATTTTCCTAATCCTTCTAATGCAAAATACTCACATTGTATAGGAATTATCACTGCATCTGCAGCTGTTAACGCATTTAAGGTTAGCAATCCTAAAGAAGGTGCACAATCTATCAAAATGTAATCGTAGTTGTCTTTTACTTCTTCTATTGCTTTTTTTAGCATGTATTCACGTTGATCTTTATCTACTAATTCTATTTCTATTGCGACAAGATCTATGTGTGCAGGTATTACATCTAAATTAGGTGTATTGGTGTTTACAATTGCATCTTTAGCGCTATTTGTATGTTCTAATAATTGGTATGTACCAATTTCTACAGACTCTACATCTATACCTAATCCAGAAGTTGCATTAGCTTGCGGATCTGCATCTATAAGTAATACTTTTTTCTCTAAAACACCTAAAGAGGCAGCTAAATTAACAGATGTAGTGGTTTTACCAACACCACCTTTTTGATTGGCAATTGCTATAATTTTACCCATTAATTGATTTGGTTTTAATAACGGTAAAAATACAATTATTTATGAGGAAATGAAATGGAATTTGTTAACATATATAAAAAAGAGGCTTTACTATTATGTAAAAGCCTCTTTTAAAATATTGTAGCTAAATTCTATTGTTTTTCTGGGTTATGTATTCCTAAAATATAACCTTTTGTTAGAAATTTTTTAGCTGTTTTTTGAATGTCTGCTTTTGTTAAGTTATTAACTGATGTTTCAAATTCTAATAATTTGTTAGCATCATGACCTTCGTAATCTGCATTTTTTAACGTGTTTAACCAGAATCTATTTTCTTTTAAATCTTCTTTTCTTTCTAATAACTGCGCTTCTTTAATTTTTGCTAAATCTTCATCTGTTGGTCCATTTTTAATAATTTGTTCTACCTCTGCAATTGCTGCATCTTTTAATTTATCTACGTTTTCTGGTCCGCATGGAAAACTAATTGTAAAATTATACCAACCATAAGGAATTTTGTTTAAGTTGCCTCTTGCGCCAACACCATAAACGCCACCTTCTTCTTCACGAAGTTTTTCAATTAATTTAATGGTTAAAATTTCGGCAAGACTATTTAGATAGTATTCGTCTTTTTGACTATAATCTGTTTCACCTTGATAAACAATTCTAACCGAACTTTTTGGATCTGTACCTTTTTCTACAATTTTTGTATGTGATCCAGATAATGGTCTAAAATTAAACGTTTTATAATCTTCTTTTGTGTTAGTAGAAGGTAAGTTGGCTAAATATTTTTTAGCGAAAGATTTTAGTTTTTGGTCGTCTATATTTCCTACAAAATAAAAATGAAAATCTCCTGCATTGGCAAAGCGTTCTTGATACTTTTTGTAAGCTAAATCGTAATCTGCATTTTCTAACTTTTCTGTATTTGGAAAGCCTGTATATCTTGGGTTACCACCGTAAACAAATTGCGAATATTGATCCTGAAAATAAAATTGAGGACTAGCTAACATATTACCTATAAACGCTTTTTGCTTATTTATGTAAGAATTAAATGCAGATTGGTCCTTATTTAAAGCTGTAAAGTATAAATAAGTAAGCTGAAATAATTCTTCCAAATCTTTTGGCGAACATGATCCTGATATATTTTCTGTTAAGCCAGTTAATCTAGGTCTTACGTTTACTATTTTTCCAGAAAGCATTTTGCCAAGTTCTACTTTATCAAAACCATTTACACCAGCTTCTGTTAGTCCATTATTGGCAAAAACGGTTGCTTTGTAATCTTGGTCAGAGTATAACGAAGTACCACCAAAACTGAAACCGTCAAAAAGAATTTCGTCATTCTTAAAGTCGGTTTTTTTGTAAGTTACAGTAGCGCCATTACTTAAAGTTAAAGTAGTAGTATTAAGAGTAGCGTTGGTTTCTTCTTTAACAATAGTACCTTCTGGTAATAACGTTGTGATTAAAGATGAAGCAACTTCTTTGTCTTCGTATGGTTTAAGATCTGTGTTTTTTACAGATGCTAAAAGGTCTAAAACCTCTTGTTCTGTTACAGTTTTAAGGTCTTCTTTATCAGGTCCTGTTAAAACTATAACTCTGTTAGTATCTTTTATGTAAGATGAAATTAGTTGATTTACTTCTTCTAAAGTAATAGTTGGTAATTGAGCTTTGTAAAAGTTAAATTCCCATTCTATACCAGGCATAGGCTCGTTAACCAAGAAGTTTCTTATGTATTCACCTAAAAGTCTGTTAGATTCTGTTTTGTCTTTATCTTTAAAAGACTTTTCAAATCTTGCTAGAATGTCTTTTTTCGCTCTATTAAATTCGGCTTCACCAAAGCCAAATTTTCTAACTCTTTCATTTTCTTCTAACAAGGTTTTTAAGGCTTTTAATTGTCCATCTGGACTAGTCATAGCAAAAGATTGATAGGCATCTTTTGTGTCTGCCCAAGTACCACCATGAAAACTGTAACCATATACAAATGGAGGATTTTCACTATTTCTTAATTCATCTAATCTATTGTTAAGCATTTGTGAGAAAAGCGACTCTGTTATAGAATGTCTAAACTCTTCTAAAGTTGTATCTTCTTTACTGTTGTCTTTGTCCTTAAATAAAACTCTTACTTGAGAAAATGGTGCTTCTTTATCTTTTTCTATTGCTATAAAAGTTTCGTCATGATTTGGTACGTAATAAATGTCTCTATTTCTAGGATTGGTTGCTTTTGGTATTTTACCAAAATGAGATTTTATTTTTGCTTCTAAAGTAGCTACATCTATATCACCAACAGCAATTACAGCCATTAGATCTGGTCTGTACCAATCTTTATAATATCGTCTTAAACTCTCGTAAGTAAAGTTTTCTAAATTGTCTTTAGTACCAATTGGTAATCTTTCGGCATATTTAGAACCGTACATGACTTTAGGTAAATAGTTTTGCATCATACGTTCATCTGCGCCTTGTCCTAATCTATATTCTTCTAGAACAACACCACGTTCTTCATCTATGTCTTTTTCAGTAAGTAACGCATTGTGTGCCCAATCTTCTAGAATTTGAAATCCTTTTTCTAGTTTTTCTGGATCATCACTAGGAATTGGTAACATATAAACAGTCTCGTCAAAGCTAGTATATGCATTAAGATGCGCGCCAAATTTTACACCTATACTTTGAAGATAATCAACAAGTTCGTTCTTTTTAAAATTTTTGGTTCCGTTAAAGTTCATGTGCTCCATAAAGTGAGCTAAACCAAGTTGATCTTGATCTTCTAATATAGAACCAGCTTTTACTACTAGTCTTAATTCTACCTTGTTTTCAGGTTTACCGTTATTTTTTATGTAATACGTTAAGCCATTACTTAAAACGCCTTTTGTTACTTCTGGATTAAAAGGAATTTTTTCTGCGGAATTAAATGTTGAGGTTTGATTTGTTTTATGTGAAGTTTTAGTAACAGTTTGCCCATTTAATTTAAAGGTACCTGTTAACACAAACAACACCAATGTTAAGATTGATAGTGATTTCTTCATTTTTGGTTGTTTTAATTAATAATATGTAAGAAATGGTTTATAAAAATATAATTTATGTTTAATTAAATATTGAAATTAATGTTAAAATGAAAATTCATTCAATAATCTAACGAGAAGAATATTAAATTATTATAAAAAAAAAGAGCCACTTTTGAAGTGGCTCTTCTTTATAATTAATCTATCAAGATTTCTAAAATTTTAATAGCTGCATCGCTAATTTTGGTTCCTGGACCAAACACAGCAACTGCGCCAGCATCAAATAAATATTGGTAATCTTGTTTTGGTATAACACCACCAACAATAACCATTATATCTTCACGACCATATTTTTTTAATTCTTCAATAACTTGCGGTACCAATGTTTTATGTCCAGCAGCTAAACTAGATACACCTAGAATATGCACATCGTTTTCTACAGCTTGTTTTGCAGCTTCTTGTGGCGTTTGAAATAATGGTCCAATATCTACATCAAAACCAACATCTGCATAACCTGTTGCTACAACTTTTGCACCGCGATCATGACCATCTTGTCCCATTTTTGCAATCATAATTCGAGGTCTACGACCATCTTGTTCTGCAAATTTATCTGCTAATTCTCTAGCTTTATTAAAACTACTATCGTCTTTTATTTCTTTACTATACACGCCAGAAAATGATTTTATTTGAGCTTTATACCTACCAAAAATAGTTTCTAGAGCATCGCTAATTTCACCTAAAGTAGCACGTTCTCTTGCTGCTATTACTGCTAAAGCTAGTAAATTTTCTTGACCTGTTTTTGCTGCATTAGTTAAATTTTCTAAAGCTTCTTTTACTTTTTCAGTATTACGAGTTGCTTTAATTTTATTTATACTTTCTATTTGTTGTAGCCTTACCGTTTGATTGTCTACTTCTAATATGTGTAATGGATCTTCTTGTTCTAATTGGTATTTGTTTACGCCAACTATTATGTCTTGACCAGAATCTATTCTTGCTTGTTTACGTGCTGCAGCTTCTTCTATACGAAGTTTAGGAATACCAGCTTCTATAGCTTTTGTCATTCCACCAAGATCTTCTACTTCTTGTATTAAATCCCAAGCTTTTTCGGCTATATCATTAGTTAGTTTTTCAACGTAATAACTTCCTGCCCAAGGATCTACAGTTTTTGTAATGTGTGTTTCTTCTTGTAAGAAAATCTGCGTGTTACGTGCAATTCTTGCAGAAAAATCTGTTGGTAATGCTATTGCTTCATCTAACGCATTAGTATGTAAACTTTGAGTGCCACCAAAAGCAGCAGCTGCAGCTTCGATAGTTGTTCTTGCTACATTATTAAAAGGATCTTGTTCTGTAAGACTCCAACCACTTGTTTGACAATGTGTACGTAATGCTAAAGATTTAGCATTTTTTGGATTGAATTGCTTTACTAATTTTGCCCAAAGCATTCTAGCAGCTCTCATTTTGGCAATTTCCATAAAATGATTCATGCCAATTGCCCAAAAGAATGATAATCTTGGCGCAAAGGTGTCAATGTCCATTCCGGCAGCCAATCCTTTTCTAATATATTCTAATCCGTCTGCAAGCGTGTATGCTAACTCGATATCACAAGTTGCACCAGCTTCTTGCATGTGGTAACCAGAAATACTAATACTGTTAAATTTTGGCATGTTCTGGCTAGTGTATTCAAAAATATCTGAAATGATTTTCATTGAAGGTGTTGGTGGATAAATGTAAGTGTTACGCACCATAAATTCCTTTAAAATATCATTTTGAATAGTTCCTGCTAATTGTTCTGGTTTTACGCCTTGTTCTTCGGCAGCAACTATATAGAACGCCATAATTGGTAATACGGCACCATTCATAGTCATAGATACAGACATTTTATCTAACGGAATTTGGTCAAATAAAACCTTCATGTCTTCTACGCTATCTATAGCTACACCAGCTTTACCAACGTCACCAACAACACGTTCGTGATCAGAATCGTAACCGCGATGCGTCGCTAAATCAAACGCGACAGATAATCCTTTTTGTCCCGCTGCAAGGTTACGTCTGTAAAACGCATTACTTTCTTCAGCAGTACTAAATCCCGCATATTGGCGAATAGTCCATGGTCTACGTACATACATTGTACTGTATGGACCGCGTAAATTAGGTGCTATTCCTGCTACAAAATTTAAATGTTCTAAATCTTTAATATCCGATTTAGAATAAGTTTGTTTTACAGGAATATCTTCTGCGGTATTAAATGTAGAAGTTGATAAGCGTTGCTCATTTTCTTCTTTATAATTTAGTTGTATATGCTGAAGGTTTTGTCTTGACATAAGAGTTTGTTTAGTGATTATGTCCTGCGTGATCGTCTACTTTTACAGGTTGTTTTGGCTGTATAGTTGGTCTTTTATTAAAATCTATTTTGTTGTTAGATTGTTGCTTTTGGTCGTTGGCGTTAACGTCTAAAGTTGAAAAATCTAATGCATTCATTTTTGCGTAATAGTAATCTAATGCAATAAATGTTTGTAAGTAAGGATCTCTAGTGTAAGATGTGTTACTTCTTAATGCTGGACCAAATAATTGTTGGCTCATACTATTTGTGCTAACTAATGCATTAAAGGTTGTTTTTAGTGATTGATCTTTAATGTTAGTAGATAAACAATTAACAAGTTTGTTGTCATAGTTTAGTTGTGTGCCATCAAATAAATTTTTCTTGGTTTTTAAAGCCTCGAAAATGGTTTTTGTGTGTGAAGAAACCATTGATTCTAATGTTACACGATTTGCTATTGCATTATTTACAAAAGCTCTGTAAGCTCTTAGTTTATTTTTGCCTTGCGGATCATAAGTGTTTATAATATCGTTTTCAAAACTATATAGCGCTTCTTTTAGAAGCTTATCATCTTCTGTATTGCATGTTACAGTTTCTGGTTGATCTGCATATTTGTATTTAATTAATGCTGTGGTATTTTCTTCTTTACAATTGAAAATTAATGTTATTAAAAGAATATATACAAGTTTTAAAATACGTGTGTTCATTTTTTGTGGTTTTTATTCGGTTTTTAATCGTTCTTGTTCTAGTTTTTCGGCTAATCTTTTTTCTACTATTGGAGCAATTAATGTTTTTACTGGATTAGACTTTACAAAAGGGTAAAGCTCTAAATTGTCTTTCATTTTATCATTTGCGTTAGGATGTTTGTTAGTTCCTAAAAGAATTAATTCTTGATCATTAAATTGCTGTTGTTCTTTGTCTGCACTTTCTTTTATTTTTTTCTGAATTGTGCCTTCTTTTAATTGGCTTAAAAACGTACCATTAGCTTCTATATCTTTAAATAGCGTTAATGCTTTTTCTGCTAATTGTTGTGTTATACTTTCTATATAATAACTACCTTCTGCAGGATTATTTACCAGATTAAAGTAACTTTCGTTTTTTAATACAAGTAATTGGTTTCTTGCAATGCGTTGTCCAAATTGGTTTTCTTTATGATAAATAGCATCGTAAGGTAAATTAAAAACAGTGTTTGCTCCACCAAGAATAGCGCTCATACACTCGGTTGTTGTACGAAGCATATTGGTATTATAATCGTATAATGTTTTATTTCTTTTTGTAGGTATTGCATTAATTTTGCAGGTTGCATTTATATTATATGCATTACTTATGGTATTAAATAAAGCTCTTAGTGCTCTTAGTTTACTTATTTCAAAAAAGTAATTTGTACCTACCGAAACGTTGAAAACTACAGTTTTTAAATTGTTAGTATCTATTTCATTTAAATATTCATTAAGATGAGATAGGGCATAGGCTAACTGTTGTACATTATTTGCTCCTGCATTTTGATATGTAGTTGCATCTATGGTTAATGTGTTAGTTGTTTCAACAATTTTATTTATTGTCTTTAAGTCTTGTTTACCATTAATAAACCAATTTCCTGTTTTTATTAGGTGATGTATAGGATCTACTTGAAGGTTTATTTGTCGTGGTATTGCGCTTATGTAGTCGAAATCTAAAAATTGTAATTTAAACTGAATTGCTGTTGTGTTTAAATCTATATCTTTTATTAAACTTGATACATTAACGTCTTTGTTGGGTATTATAAATTGTAATGTTTCGGCACCTTTTTTTATAGCTTGAATAGCGTTTTTGTTGGCTGCTTCAGCTTGTTGAGCAAATATTACTTGACCAATTGACCATTGTTGAGGTTGTATATTTAATACCTTGTCTAAGGTGTCTTGATGGTAAAATGGTTTTACTTGTATATCGTCATTTGTTTGCCAAATTAAAGTGTCGTTGTAATCTGCACCTTTTAAGTCTGCTTGAATTTTTTGTTTCCAAGCTTTGGCGGTAATTGGTTCAAATTCAGAAAAAAGTGATTTACTCATTTGTATTAGTTTTTAGACTGTCTTGATATTCTATAATGTAAATATCTTCGTTGTCTTTTTTCATGTAATATTGTTCTCTAGCAAAAGTTTCTAGGCCATCTTCTTGGCTTAATTCTTCTATTGCTTTTTTATCTTTTTCAATTTCTTTGTAATAGTAGTCTTTTTCGTTTTCTAAATCTTCAATTTCTGAATTGTATTGGCTATGTATGATTAACGAATTTGTATCGAAAAAAGCCATCCAAATCATAAATATGATTAGAATTATTACGTATATGTTTTTAAGAAATTTCAATATTATAAACGCTCGTTAATTATAGTTTTAACAATATCTATAGCTACAGTATTATATTTATTGTTTGGAATAATAATATCTGCATATTCTTTCATTGGTTCTATAAACTGTTGGTGCATAGGTTTAAGTGTGTTTTGGTACCTGTTTAACACTTCGTCTATGTCTCTTCCACGTTCTTTTATATCTCTTTTTAAGCGTCTTATTAATCGCTCGTCACTATCTGCATGCACAAAAATTTTGATATCAAAAAGGTCTCTAATTTCAGGATGCGATAGTATTAAAATACCTTCTACAATCATCACTTTTCTTGGCTTAGTTACGATAACATCTCCAGTTCTGTTGTGTTTAATGAAGGAATATACAGGTTGATTAATTTCTTTACCAGCTTTAAGATCGATTAGGTGTTTTTCTAATAGTTCAAAATCTATAGATCTAGGATGATCAAAATTAATTTTTACACGCTCGTCAAACGATAAGTGAGTAGTGTCTTTATAATATGAGTCTTGAGACAAAATACCAACTTCACCTTCTGGTAGTTCTTTTAAAATTTGATTTACCACTGTTGTTTTACCGCAACCAGTTCCTCCAGCAATTCCTATTATTAGCATTTTAATGATTTAAAATTTTTTGAGCTTCAAATTTAAGAATTTAGTAAGTTATTTAGGTAGTATTTTTAAAACTTCTTGTTCGGTTATCAATGTATCACTATTATTTCCCCAAGAATTTAAAATATAGTTTGTAACGTCTGCAACTTCTTTATTAGTTAATCCCATTGGAGGCATTACATTATCGTAAGTTTTACCGTTAACTGTAATTTGCTTATTCATTCCTAATTTAATACCAATAATACTTTGATTTAAATTTGTTTTTAAATAATCTGAATTTGCTAATGGCGGAAACACTTCTTTAACGCCTAAACCGTCTGCCATATGACAGTTTATGCAGAAATTTTGATAGATTTCGGCACCAAAATTTATAGACGATTGTAACTCAGGACTTATTTTTCTTTCTGAAGTTTTACAGCTTACAAATAACGTGACTGTAAATATAATTACAATGAATTTCATGCGTTATTGTTTAATTAACTTGACTATTCCTAGGTTTTCTATTCCTACATAAATGTAACCATCTGGACCTTGAACAATAGATCTAACACGTCCTAAACCATCTAATAATTTTTCTTCACTAATCACTTTGTTATCTTTTATTTTACAAAGATTTAAGTATTGAAATTTAAGAGAACCAACTAAAAGGTGTCCATTCCAATCTCCGTATTTTTCACTATTAATAAATACCATTCCCGAAGGTGCAATAGAAGGATCCCAATAATGTATTGGTTGTTCCATACCTTTTTTAGAGGTTTTGTCTGTAATTTTTGTTCCAGAATAGTTTACACCATAAGTAATTATTGGCCAACCATAGTTAGCACCTTTTTTAATAATATTTATTTCATCGCCACCACGTGGACCGTGTTCGTGTGACCAAATTTGATTAGTTATTGGATGGATAGTTAAGCCTTGTGGATTTCTATGCCCATACGACCAAATAGCATGTTTTGCATTTTTTTTATTTATAAAAGGGTTGTCTTTAGGTATAGATCCATCTTTATTTATTCTGTAAATTTTACCACCATCCTTATTGATGTCTTGAGGATTTATATCTCTTTCACCGCGTTCTCCAATACTAAAAAATAATTTATCCTCTTTAAATATAATTCTAGATCCAAAATGCTGTCCTTTAGTAGTATTTGGAGTGGCTTTATAGAGTAGTTCTAAGCTGTTTAAACTGTCTTTATCTAATTTACCTCTAATTATCGCTGTGTTGCCTCCATTATTATCACCAATTGTAGATGCTAAACTAAAATAGATCCAGTTATTTTCTTTATAATCTGGATCAAGTTTTATATCAAGTAAACCACCTTGTCCTCGAACATAAATATTAGATAATCCTTTAATTTCTTTTTTAGTAGAATCTTTAAAATGAATTAATCTTCCATTTTTTTCATTTATCAGAATTGATTGATCCGGTAAAAAGGTGAATCCCCATGGATTAATTAAATCCTTAACAACAATTTGATAATTATGATTTGTATTCACTTTATTTTTATCTTGAGCACAAGATGAAAATGTCAAGCAAATCATGATAATACCTAAAATTGATTTAATCTTCATAGCGTAATATGTATTCAATATCAAAATAATTATTTTTTTTGTTTAATAATTAAAGAAAACTACTATATTTGCACCCTCAAAACAGATTTTTTGTTTTGAATTGATAACCATTTTCGGGGTGTAGCGTAGCCCGGTTATCGCGCCGCGTTTGGGACGCGGAGGTCGCAGGTTCGAATCCTGCCACCCCGACAAAAAAGCCAGAATTATTATTCTGGCTTTTTTTATATAATTATTTGATCTAAATTTTTGTACTTATCATAAAAATTAGGGTAATTAGATTTAAAAGTTTCTTTAATAAAATCTAATGGTACATCTTCAAAAGCTCCATAATCTTCTAAATAAGACATAAACTTATCATTTGACTTATTAAACTCTTGTAATACCGAGTCTTTTGTACCATTAAATTCTAGCGTATCTACATTGTATAATTTACATAGTTCTTTATTAAATGCTGGTGAGCATTTTACCCACTTATTATTATGAAAAACATCTACTAAGCCATGTGGTGCTAATTGATTTGTTCCAATTATCTTTTCTAATCGTTCTGTAGCTATATGATTTGATACTTTAGCTAGATGCAATCTTGCAGGTATATTAAAAGCTCTTAAACAAGTAATGTATACAATAGCTTTGTCTATACAATGACCATCTTTTTTATCAGCAATATTGCTAGCTTTAAAGTGTTCTTTTTTTAATCCAATATTAAAAGGAGAGTATCTCCAGTTATCTCTAACGTATATGTATAAACTCTCGATTAACTCTGTCTTAGAGTTAATATTAATAAATTGGCTAGTTATTCCTTTGATTTTTGGATTGTTAAAATCAAGAAAATAGGTTTCTTCTGTATAATTCATAATTTAAATTTACGAATTATTACATCAATTTAAAACCATTTAAAATATAATCCTGATGCAATCACACCAATTATACAAATTGCTAATGCTAAGATTACAAATTTAGTTACATTTTTTGTGGTTTTGTCTTTTTGTAAAATGTAGTCTTTTCTGTCTTCGTGTTCTTCTTTTATAAAATTCATAATTTATTTATTGGTTAATATATACTGTTTTTATGTTTACAAATTCAAGGATACCTTCTTTAGATAATTCTCTTCCGTAACCGGAAGCTTTTGTGCCGCCAAAAGGTAATCTTGGATCCGATTTTACCATGTCGTTAATAAATAAAGCGCCATCTGGTATTTTATTGATTACATCATAGATTTTAGATGTGTTCTCTGTAAAAATCATTGTGCCTAATCCAAATCTAGAATTAACAGCCAGATCAATTGCTTGATCGTTATTTTTTGCTTTTATAACTGCAGCGACTGGTCCAAAAGTTTCTTCTTTAAAAACAGGCATATTTTCGTTTACTTCTGTAATAATTGTTGGTGGATAATAGGCTTTATTTCTTTTTCCTCCATAGTATATTTTTGCTCCCATTTTTACAGAATCTTTAACTTGTTGTTCCAATTCTTCAGCTAAATCTTCTCTTGCCATTACACCAATATAAGTGTCTTCTTCCGATGGATTTCCTGATTTTAGGTTAGTGATTTCTTCTTTAAAACGATTTAAAAATTTATCATAAATTTTATCACTTACAATAAATCGTTTTGCTGCAATACAGCTTTGACCTGTATTTTGCATTCTAGCTTTTACCATTGTGGTTATATGCTTATCTATATCTGCATCATCAAAAACAACGCAAGCATTATTTCCTCCTAATTCTAATACTGTTTTTTTTAAGTTTTTTCCAGCGATAGCAGCTATATTTTTACCTGCAACTTCACTACCGGTTAATGTTACTGCTTTAAGAATGTTACTTTCTATTATATCTTCAATTTGATTGTGATCTACTAATAAGGTTTGGAAACAACCTTCTGGATAGCCAGCATCTTTAAATAATTTTTGAATTGCTAACGCTGTTCCTGTTACATTTGAAGCGTGTTTTAGTAATCCTACATTACCAGCAGTTAGTGATGGAACTGCAAATCGCATTACTTGCCAAAATGGGTAATTCCAAGGCATTACAGCTAGAACAACTCCTAATGGATCGTAACTTATAAAACTTTCTTTTGCATCTGTTTTTATGATGTTGTCTGCTAAAAAATCTTCAGCATTTTTAATGTAAAAATCACATAGCCAAATACATTTATCAATTTCGGCAATACTTTGCGATATGGGTTTACCCATTTCGGTTGTCATAAGATTGGCATATTCTTCTTTATTGTCTTCAAGTTTGTTTGCCAAGTTCTCCAAAAGAGACGTTCTTTTTTTTATTGAAACAGTTTTCCAAGTAATAAATGTTTGTTCTGCTTTATCTAGTATGTTTTCAACTTCTTTAGTTGAATGATATTTATAAGATTTAATCTCTTGATTATTATAAGGGTTTTTTGTGGTAATCATTTCTTGGTGAATTTTTATGTTAAAATTATGAATAATTCGTAATTAAAAAGATTTTATAATTCGTTTTAACAAAGATTTATCAGTTATTTTAAATTTTTATTAAGAATAATTAAATCTCTGTTTTTTAATTTTGTATAAGAGCATTACTAATAAATGTAGGCTCTATTAAATTATTAACCACAAAAAAAATTATTATGAGTAATAACACAAATTCAGCATTAGGACTATTATTAGGAGGCGCAATTGGAGCAACCTTAGGAATATTATTTGCACCAGATAAAGGTAGCAACACAAGAAGAAAATTAAGAGACGAAGCAATTGCAACTAAAGAAAATATTGCAGCAAGCGCTTTAGATTTAAAAGATCAAGTGGCTAGTACACTAACGTCTAAAAAAGCAACTTTAGATGCGCAGTTAGAAAGTGTTGTGTCTGATGCTAGTTATAAAGCCGAAGACGTAATAACAAGTTTAGAAAAAAAGCTTAAAGATTTAAAAGCAAGAAATAAACAATTACAGAAATAATATATGTCTGTTTTTGAACATATCAACCAAACATCTAGCCAAGCAATTGATAAGGGAGAAGAGTATCTAAAAAAATCTCATGAGTATTATCGATTAAAAATTTTTCAGCAACTAACATCTTCAGTAAGTTTATTAGTAAAAGCTGTTGTTGTTGGAGGATTTATCTTAGTAGGACTGCTTTTTATGGCAGTCTCTGCAGCATTAGCAATAGGTAACGCCTTAAATAGTGTTGCTTTAGGATATCTAATTGTAGGTGCAATTTTTGTATTATTTTCTGCAATAGTTTATACGTTTAGAAAACATATTAACAATAAAGTTATTACATCTTTATCTAAAACTTTTTTTGATTAATTATGAAGTATTATAAAACAGAACAGCAGATAAAACAAGATCTTAGACGCTTGCAGCTTGAAAAAGAAATAGCTTGGGAAGAACTTAAAACTTTAAAAGGCGATTTTAAAGAATCTTTACAACCTTATCAATGGATGCAAACAGGACTTAAACTATTTTCAAAATTTGGCGTAATGATGTTAGTTAGAAAAATTATTAAATAACCAAAACTATTAATCAATATGAATATTTTTGAATCCATTAGAAAAGACCATGATACGCAACGCGATTTATTGGACCAACTAGTAAATACCTCTGGAGACACCAAATTAAGAGATAATATTTACAAGAAGTTAAAAAAAGAATTGGAAGTTCATGCAGATGCCGAAGAGCGTCATTTTTATAAACCATTAATAAGTAACGATATGATGCAGGAAAAAGCAAGACATGGTATTGCAGAGCATCATGAAATTGATGAGATTATAGAAAAATTGGATAGTACAGATTACGATTCTTCAGCTTGGTTAAAGTATGCTAAAGATTTAAAAGAAAAAGTAGAACATCATTTAGAAGATGAAGAACATACTTTTTTTCAATTAGCCGGAAAGGTTTTTACACAAAAGCAAAAAGAAGAATTAGCTACGCAGTATAAAACTCACATGAGCGAAAATCTATAAGTGAAAACTAAAGCTTTAAATACAACCATTTACAATCAAATTCTTTTAGAACCAGAAAAGGTTATAGAAGAATTTGATTTGGTTTATACCAATCCTTCACACTTAAAAATTACAAGAGAGAAAGTTAAAAGTTCCTTTGTTTTCAAGCTTCAAAATAAAATAATAAATACAGAAGAAGATTTAAAACGAATACAACAATTAGTTATTCCTCCAGCTTGGCAAAATGTAAAAATATCTAAACTGGCTAATGGACATTTACAAGCTGTTGGCAGAGATGTTAAACAACGTAAACAGTACAAGTATCACCAAAAGTGGAATGTCATAAGAAACCAAACCAAATTTTATAAAATGGTTTTGTTTGCTAAGCATTTACCAAAAATTAGAAAAAAAGTAGATCAAGATTTAGATCAATCACATTGGACTAAGACCAAAGTATTAGCATTAATTGTAAAATTAATGGAAGAAACGCATATTAGAATTGGTAATAAACAATATGCGAATAAAAACAAAACATACGGTTTAACAACACTTAGATCAAGACATGTTAATACGTTTAAGGATAAAATACAATTTCAATTTATAGGAAAAAGAGGTAAAGAACATTCTGTATCAATTAGAAATAAAAAATTAATAAAACTAATTAATAAGTGTGAAGAAATTCCGGGTTGGGAATTGTTTAAATACTATGATAAAGAAGGTAATAAGCAAACTGTAGACAGTAGTTTAATCAATCAGTATTTACAACAAATTTCTGGTACACTATTCACCGCTAAAGATTTTAGAACATGGGCTGCATCAATCATATGTTTTGAAACACTTTTGGATTTAGGCTTAGCTACAACAACCAAACAAATCCACAAAAATTGTCTAACAGCAATAGACGCAGCAGCTAAAGAGCTAGGCAACACAAGAAACGTTTGTAAAAAGTATTATATACATCCAGCAATTTTAAAAAGTTATGAAGATAGAAGCATAAAAAAGTACTTCAAAATTGCACAAGACTTACCACAAAAAAATCCATATTTTACAGCTCAAGAACACGCATTAAACCAACTATTTAAATCCTACAAGCCTTTAATAAAGTCTTAAAGTAATTGGTAATCCTCTTAATACATTCTTAATTAATAATTAATACTGTTAATTGCAGTTAAACTTAGATTAAACCCTTGTTAAACAGTGTGTTTAAGCATGGTTTAAGACGTATCTTTATATAAGATTTGAAAGTCAAATCTATTAATTAATCACAGTTATTATGTTGCGTTGGACAACACTTTTTATAACCTTAGCTTTTATAGCAGCCATTTTAGGATTTGGCAATGTTGCTGGTAATTTAGCAACTATAGCAAAGCTATGTTTTTTCCTATTTATAATATTATTTATAGGATCGTTATATAAAGAAGTTACAGAGCACTAATAACAAAAACCAAAAATTATGAGTACATACACAGAACAAGTAGGTAAAAAATTAAACAACCTTTTAGAAAAAACATATGATGCAGAAAAAGGATTTACTAAAGCTGCAGAAAATGTAGAAAACAAAGCTTTAAAAAGTTATTTTACAAAAAAAGCTCAAGAGAGAAATAATTTTGGACACGAATTAAAATCCGAAATTAAATCCTTTAATCAAGAGGTTGATAAAGGCGGAAGTCTTACAGGAGACGCACATAGAGCATGGATGGACATAAAAAAAGTGTTTTCTTCAAATAATGAAGAATCTATGTTAGAAGAAGCAATAAGAGGAGAAAAAACTGCGGTAGATCAATACCAAGAAGTTTTAAATGAAACCTCATTGCCTTTAACCACTAAAAATGTATTAGAAAAACAAAAAGAAACCATAGAAAATGGACTTTCTAATATAAAAACATTAGAAGATTTGTATTAAGATTAGGTACAAACAAAAAAAAAGGTCTGAAATTTCAGACCTTTTTTTATACACAAAATTTAAATAATTAAATGTGTTTTTTCTCATCAATACCTTCAGATGTTGTGCTAAGATAAGTTCTAACATTAGAAGGTGTTTCAATTTTATAAAAAGTTTCGCCAACAACAAGAATAGGTGTAACAATTACTTCTGGATTATTTTGTATCACTTTTAACCAGTCATTGCTTGACAATGAAGTTGATTTATCAAAATTATTAGAAAAATTAGGATGCTCTTTATTAACAAGATCTTCTAATTTTAAATTTAACTTGTCACAAATTTCTACCCATTGCGTATCTGCAACTTTAGTTTTAGACACATCTATAGTTAGTACATCGTTTTTACTATCTTCTGTATAAGCTAAACACTGTTTACCTATACTATTATTAGAGTTGTAAAATAAAATATTTTGGTTTTTGTTAGTAGCTATAATACCCATGGTTTTTAAGTTTTTCATATCTTCTAAGATACTGTATTTACTATAGAATATTCTTAAAATTAATTTAAAACAATAGCTATAAGAAGATTTTATTAGTGGATAATAACTTTTAATAACTTCTACGTAAGGTTTTTATTAAAAAACCTACTTTTGCTATAGATTAAAATGAAACTAATATGTCACAAACAATAGAAAAAGTAAAATGCTTAATTATAGGTTCTGGACCTGCAGGATATACTGCAGCAATTTATGCCTCTAGAGCTAACATGAGTCCTGTTTTATACCAAGGAACACAACCTGGTGGACAATTAACAACAACTAATGATGTAGAGAATTTTCCTGGTTATCCAGAAGGAATAACTGGACCAGAAATGATGATGCAGTTACAGGCTCAAGCACAGCGTTTTGGAACAGATATAAGAAACGGATGGATCACAAAAGTAGATTTTTCTGGAGATATACATAAAGTTTGGGTTAATGATGAAACCGAAATACATTGTGATACTGTAATTATTAGTACTGGTGCAAGTGCTAAATATTTAGGGTTAGAATCTGAACAAAAATACCTAAAACTTGGTGGCGGCGTTTCAGCATGTGCAGTATGCGATGGATTTTTCTATCGTAACCAAGAAGTCGTAATTGTTGGAGCAGGAGATAGCGCTTGTGAAGAAGCTCACTATTTATCTAAACTATGTAAAAAGGTTACTATGTTAGTTAGACGTGACGAGTTTAGAGCTTCTAAAATCATGGCAGAACGTGTTAAAAACACAGAAAATATTGAAATATTATTTAACACAGAAACTGATGAGGTTTTAGGTGATGGACAAGTTGTAACTGGTGTAAGAGTTTTTAATAATCAAACCAACCAAAAACACGACATTCCTGCAACAGGCTTTTTTGTTGCTATTGGACATAAACCAAATACAGATATTTTTAAAGATTATCTAGAATTAGATCAAACGGGATATATTATTAATAAACCAGGATCTACAAAAACTAATGTAGAAGGTGTTTTTGTAAGTGGTGATGCTGCAGATCATGTATATAGACAAGCCATTACAGCTGCTGGAACAGGTTGTATGGCAGCTTTAGATGCCGAACGTTATTTAGCTGCAAAGTATGCTAACTTTGAAGTTAATACAGCAACAAATTATTAAGAAGAAACAATAAAAATAAAAAGCCGAAGATGTTATCCTCGGCTTTTTTTATGTGATAATTATAATTACTTTTTCTTTAGAATAGCATTGTCTTCAAAAGCATCTATGTTAATTTTTGGACTGCCAAAAATTTCAATTTCTGAAGTTCCGGATGCATTTATATTTAAAGTTTTTGTTGCGTTAACTTTAACTTTTGCACGGTTTAATGTTGTTGCATTTATTGTTTTAACAGTTAAATTATTGGCAATAAAATCTGATGAGTTGTCTGCGTTAAGCTCTAATTCTTGAACATCACCTTCCAATTCGGCATCTGCACTAACTAGTAAATCTACCTCTAGGTTAGATGCATTTATTAATGCTTCTAGCTTACTGTTTTCGCCTAATTCTAAGGTTACATTTTTTGCAGTAATGTTTAATTCGTTTTTAGCTTTATTATCGTTTATGTGTTTAATGTTTTGGCATTCAAGTGTTAAAAACGCTTTTGCATTATCTGTAGTAACTAAAGATAAATCGTTAAATTTTAAACTGTTACTAGAAAAAATTTCGGCATCTTCTTTAACTTCAATAGTATTTAAAGCATCGTTGTAAAATACAGTTATTTCTAATTTTTTCTCTTGAAGTTTTGCTGTTGTTTTAAATGTTAATGTACTGTCTTGAGCTATTATTTTTATGTAATCGTGTAGGTTTTCATCTGTAACTATTTTTACAGAAGTAGAATCTGCTTTAACTAATTTAACCTCAAAATCTTCTGTTAACACTAATCTGTTAAAGGCATTTACAGGTGTTGTTGCTGTAGATAATACACGACTACCTTTTACCTTTTCTTTTTTTTGTGCAAATGAAAATGTAACGGTTGTGATTAAAATACAGGCAAGTAAAAATTTATTCATTTAAAAAAATATTATTGTGACGTACAAATATAAACAAAAACCATCCCAAACTTGATTTTGTTTAGGATGGTTAATGATTTTAATGATTTTTTTGGTTGGTTTTTTTTAGATAAAAATTGTGATTAATGTATTTACTAAATACTCGATTAATGCGATCATGACTGTTAGTTTTTTGATGGATGTATTGGTGTTATTCTTTTTTTGTATTTGTAATATTTATGCCTTTATCTTCGTCTATTGTTACTTTTACGTTTTTTGTTGAGGCATCAAAAATGGTGTCGTTAATTTTTATTTTAAGATTATCTCCTTTTGCTTCAAAACCATTTTCGTTAAATTTTATTTTAGAGGTTTCTCCATCTAAATCTACATTTATTTGGATATCGTCTTCGTTATCTTCTGTTTGATCTGTCTCTGGACAATCTAAACAGGTTAAAGCGTTTCTTTCTAATTTAAAATAATGTTCTAAATGGTCTCTTAATTTTTCGTTGTAATTAGAGTTATAAGATAAATAGTCTTCTGTATTTAAATTACTGTTTACGACGCTTCCTACTGGTAAATACACAGTAATCTCTACACGTTGGTCACGTTTTGCATCTTCGTTAGGAATTATAAAGTAGTTATCCAATATAATTTGATTGTTTGAAGATGTGTAATTGTATATAATATTTTCGGCTCTTTGCTTAGCAATATCAAAACTTCTTCCTCTTGATGTTTTTGCTACTTTTACTTTTGCAACACTATCGTTAGTTGGTCTAACGTACAATCTAATGTCTTGTGAATAGGTTATTTTGTTACCCATTTCGTCAAAACCAATTTCAAAATCTCTATAATGTCTGCTATATTCTTCAGCAAAATTATCGTTGTTTTTCATTGTAATATAAAGCGTATCGTTAGTTTTTATGTTGTCTAACTTTTGATTTAGAATTACTGGCGCTTTTTCTTTATAGCTTAATCCTTGATTTACAAATATGGTTATCATACCAATTAACGCTATAAACCAAACACCAATTAATGTGTATTTAGCGACATTACTTAAAGGTTTTAAGTTGGATATTAATATTTTTAAACCTAAGTAGAATAAAAATATTAACGGAATTACAGAGACTATAAATATTAGTACTGCAAGCAGCTCAAAAGAAGCGCCACTAGAATTTGAAAGTTCTACTAGATCGCTGTCTAAAAACCTAACGTTTGCGTTAAAAAACGAACCAATTATTAATCCAACGGTTAAGGCTATTGTACCTGCAACACTAGCTAAAATAATTGATAAGGCAATTAGTTTTGAAAAGGCTTTAAATATTGCTGTAAATACAGATCCTAGTCCTTCAAAAAACGATTTACTGCTATCTTTAATCTTATTTGCCGGAATGCGTTTTACTGAGTCTGATATATTATCTGATGCTTGTTCAAAACCTTCTTTTAACTTGTCTGCATGTTTTTGAAAATCTATGTTTTTAACGTTTTCACTAACGCTGTCAAATCCGTCACGAATTTTTTTTTCAATGTTACTTATATTAACAGCTTCGCCTGTCATGGTAAGTTTTTCTGCAGTAGTTTTTGCTTCGGGAATTAAAATCCAAAGTAAGATGTATAAAAACACACCAGTTCC
Source organism: Mesoflavibacter profundi (assembly GCF_014764305.1). Taxonomy (NCBI): domain Bacteria; kingdom Pseudomonadati; phylum Bacteroidota; class Flavobacteriia; order Flavobacteriales; family Flavobacteriaceae; genus Mesoflavibacter; species Mesoflavibacter profundi. Next base: position 188,793 of record NZ_CP061703.1, on the reverse strand, counting down.
TGCGCCAAAAATTAAAAGTATCCAGATTAATCTAATCCAAATCGCATCTATACCAAAATAATGAGCTAAACCAGCAGAAACACCGCCAATGTAAGAGTTATCTGTATCGCGATATAATTTTTTAGATTTAGAGGTATTGGAATAGTGTTTATTATTAGGTTCGTCTTCAAAAATCTCGTCATCTACAAGATAGTCTTCAGGTTGTCCCATAATAGTAATAACTTCTTCAACTTCTTTATTGCTAATGACTTGTCTGTCGGTTTTCATTCGCTCTGTAAAAAGCTCAGAAATTCTAGCTTCAATATCGGCAATAATTTCTTCACGACCTTGCGAGTCTGTAAATGAACGTTTTATAGCCTCAAGATAGCGTTGTAATTTTAAGTATGCATCTTCATCTATATGAAAAAATATACCTGCTAAATTTATGTTGACTGTTTTATTCATTTTTAGTTGATTTAATTTTGGTTACTATGTTAACTGCATTTTGTAATTCTTCCCAAGTATTGGTTAATTCTTTTAAAAAGATTTGTCCTGTTTCTGTTAATCCGTAATATTTACGTGGTGGACCAGAAGTAGACTCTTCCCAGCGATAGCTTAATAAGCCAGCGTTTTTTAATCGTGTTAGTAATGGGTAAATTGTACCTTCAACTACTAACAACTTTGCGTCTTTTAAAGTGTCTAATATTTCTGCAACGTAGGCATCTTCATCTTTTAAGACCGATAGTATGCAATATTCTAAAACACCTTTACGCATTTGTGCTTTTGTATTTTCTATCTTCATATTGTCATGAGATTTTTATTGTTAAACTGTTCGTTGATTGATTGATTGATTGATTGATTGATTGATTGATTGATTGATTGGTCGATGATTATTTTAAAAAATGAATTGATAAAGGGTATTGGTACATCTGTCCATCTTTTGCTTTAATACTAGCGTTTATAATAAAAATAAGTTCTAAAATAAATCCAATTACAGCAATAAACCCTAAACTACCACCTAAAATAAATAGAGGTGAAGGTTCGCTTAAGTTAATATGAATACCTTCAAAAGCATTAAGTTCAAATAAATCTATATGATTAAATATTTTAAAAATGAAAAAGGGAATAAATAAAAATCCAAGTAAAATGGTATATAACAAAATGCTAATTTGAAAATTAATTGCTTGTTTACCATGGTTATCTACAAACTCAGATTTTTCTTTGTTAGTTATCCACAATACTACAGGACCAATAAAGTTTCCAAAAGGAATAATAAATCTACAAAACGTAGATAAATGCATTAAAGTTGCTAAATTTTTTTGATGATTGGTAAGCATTTTAAATGTATATAATAGTTTCTTATGCAAATATATATCTAAAAAAAGGTATTATGCAATACAAAGTACTAAAAATTAACATTTTATTAACATATGATAAAGTGGATAATTTTCGATAATTTAGCCGAAAACAAAATACAATTATGAAGCTAACAGCAAGTAAACTAAATACCTTTACCATGTTTAAATTACCATCGGCATTTTTATGTGGCGTAAGGACAAAATCTATTAACGATAAACAATGCATCGTCACAGTTAAACATAAATGGATTAATCAAAATCCTTTTAAATCTATGTTTTGGGCAGTACAAGGTATGGCAGCCGAGTTTTCTACTGGCGCTTTAATGATTGCCAAAATACAAGAAAGCGGTCATAAAATATCCATGTTGGTAACCACTAATAATGCAACATTTACTAAAAAAGCAACAGGTAAAATTACATTTACTTGTAATGATGGCGATAAAATAGACCAAGCTATAGCACAAACAATAAAGACAGGAGAAGGACAAACCATTTGGATGCAATCTACAGGTATTAACCAAGATGGAGTAGTAGTATCTACTTTTAATTTTGAATGGTCTATAAAAGCAAAACAAAAATAACATGTAACAAATTTCTAAAATTTACAACCTATAGCTGTTAATCTTTAAAATTTAAATTATGAATGCTCACGAAATAGACTATCGTATTTACGGTGAAGAAATGCAATACGTAGAAATAGAATTAGATCCAAATGAAGGCGTAATTGCAGAATCTGGAAGTTTTATGATGATGGACGATGGGATAAAAATGGAAACTATTTTTGGAGATGGATCGCAAAAAGACACAGGATTTTTAGGTAAAGTTTTTGGTGCAGGAAAACGGTTGCTTACTGGAGAAAGTTTATTTATGACTGCTTTTTATAATGTTTTACATGGTAAACGAAATGTAAGTTTTGCATCACCTTATCCTGGTAAAATTGTACCTATAGACTTAATGGAATATCGTGGTAAATTTATTTGCCAAAAAGATGCTTTTTTATGCGCAGCAAAAGGTGTAAGTGTTGGTATTGAGTTTTCTAAGCGTTTAGGTCGTGGTTTTTTTGGAGGCGAAGGTTTTATTATGCAAAAGTTAGAAGGTGATGGAATGGCTTTTATACATGCTGGCGGTACGCTAGCAAAAAAAGTATTACAACCAGGAGAAACTTTACGCGTAGACACAGGTTGTATTGTTGGTTTTACACAAGATGTAGATTATGATATAGAGTTTGTTGGTGGAATTAAAAATACTGTTTTTGGCGGCGAAGGATTATTTTTTGCAACTTTAAAAGGTCCAGGAACAGTTTACATACAATCTTTACCTTTTAGTAGATTAGCAGGTCGTGTTTTGGCAAGTGTACCAAGAGGAGGAAAAGATAAAGGCGAAGGTAGTATTTTAGGTGGTTTAGGTGATTTTTTAGGAGGTGATAATAGATTTTAAATTGGTTAATTTAACGTCTTTTTAACTGTTAAAATTTAGACTTATTAAAAATTCAATTAAAATTTTTGCTACATTTAATCTATAATTTTAAACCATTTGCCTATTCTAAAAACTACCTAATATTAAACTAAACCTTAAATTAATTATGGCAAGAGCAATGTTTGAGTACACAAAAACTGTACTTCAAAAAGTTAGTTTTGATGCAACGTTGTTTTGCAAAGAAGTACAAAAAGCCTTAGAGCGTTTGTTACCTTACGAGATTGAAGAGCTTAAAGTTTTTATAGACTCTTTAGTACAGCAAAACCCAAAACTAAATCAATGTTTAATCTATCTTGAACAATAAATATAAAGCGATCTATTAAGGTCGCTTTTTTTAGTTTTCTTCTAAAATATAAAGTAAATTTGTAGTCTATTTATAACTATAGGTTGAAACTTTTTTATACATACTTTCTCATATTTACCTTTGTAACTAGACCTTTATTTAGCGTTGCAAATTATGCGTATTATGCTCTAAATATAGATTATATCATAGAAACGTATTGTATAAATACAGATAAACCTGAATTAGCATGTAATGGTAAGTGTCATTTAGCAAAACAATTACAAAACTCTAATGATAATACACAAACTAATAATGTAAAACTGTTATCTGAAACCTTTTTACCTGTATTTTTTCAAAATAATGCATTAGTTAATTTTCCAATATTAGAAATATTAGAATTACAAAATGATATTTTCCCAATTTCTTTATATCGTTTTGATGTAAATTCAAATGTATTTAAACCTCCAATTGTGTAACAGTTACATATCAAAACACACAACTAAACAATTAGTAACTAATAAAAAATACACAAATGAAATTTTTAAAATATTTATTTGCGCTAACTGCATGCGCAATAGTTTTATCGTGCACTTCAGACGACGATAGTAATACCCAAGAAAACTTAGAAGGTCAAACAGGAAATGTAATATTAAAGTTTGATAATGGTGTTGGCGATCAGGATTTTATATTCGGGACATCATATAATAAATCTAATCAGGAATCTTTTAAAATATCTACACTAAAATATATAATTAGTAATGTTAAATTAACAGATGCAGATGGTAATGATTTTATTTATCCAACAGAAGAAAATGCATTTATAGTAAATGAAGCAAATGGGAATAATGCAGGCGAAATATTTATAAATCTAAATAATATAGATGCAGCTAATTATGTGTCTGTAACTTTTGGAGTTGGTATTGACCAAGAACGATTTGCATTAGGTGCAGATGGTCAAGGAGATTTTTTAGATTATGCATCTGATGAAGGTATGATGTGGAGTTGGGCAACTGGTTACAGATTTATTAGATTAGATGGTACATACTCTACAACATCCATTACAGACGATGCTTTAAATATACATATGGGTAGTGTTGGTACTTCTTTAGATAATTATAGAGAAGTTACTTTACCGTTACCAAATACCATTTTAGTTAGAGAAAATAAAACTCCACAAATACATATAAAAGCAGATATTCTTAAAATATTTGATGGAATTAACATTGCAGATGGATATAATCAAGTACATACAGATGCAACTACAACTCCAGTTATTGCAGGTAATATTCAGTCTATGTTTAGTATACATCATGTACATAACGAATAACAAATAAAACAATTAAGTAAAATGAAACTATTAACATATAGTTTACTTACATTATTGTTATGTCTGTCCTGCTCAAAATCTGATGAAGTTAACAAATATATTCCGGTACCTCTAGTTGTAGAGGTACCAGAAAATTTTCCAGATTTAAAATATGATTTAGAAAATAATCCTGTAACAGATGCTGGTTTTCAATTAGGAAAAGCATTGTTTTACGATGGTAGGTTATCATCAAACAACTCTATTCCTTGTGCGTTTTGTCATGAGCAAGCATTTGCATTTACACACCATGGACATAACTTAAGTCATGGTGTTAATGGTGGCATAGGATTTAGAAATGCACAACCCATTCAAAATTTAGCATTTCAAGAATCATTTATGTGGGACGGAGCAGCATCGCATTTAGATTTTCAACCTATAATTCCTATTACAAGCGAATTAGAAATGGGCGAATCTTTAAGTAATGTAATAAACAAATTAAAACAAGATCCATATTACCAAGAGCAATTTGATATTGCATTTAATGGAGGAGAAGTAAATACAGAGAATATGCTTAAAGCATTGTCTCAATTTATGATTATGATGATTTCTAGCGATTCAAAATATGACAAATATGTTAGAAACGAAGACAATGTAACTCTAACAAATTTAGAGTTAGATGGTCTAAATACATTTCAAAATAAATGTGCAAGCTGTCATGCTACAGATTTATTTTCTGATCAAAGTTTTAGAAATACTGGTCTACCAATAAATCCGCAATTAAACGATAAAGGAAGATTTAATGTTTTAGAAAATCCTAACGATTTATATAAGTTTAAAGTACCAAGCTTAAGAAATGTTGAGGTAACATATCCTTACATGCATGATGGTAGATTTAATACCTTAGAAGTGGTTTTAGAATTTTATAATTCTGGAATGGTAGACAATGGTAATGTAGATCAAAGTTTACTTAGAACAGATGGTACTTTTGGTATTTCTTTAAATAATTACGAAAAGGAAAGCTTGATAGCTTTTTTAAAGACATTAACAGATAATCAATTTTTAGAAGATGAACATTTTTCAGAATTTTAAATACATACTATTTATTAGCTTTATGATATTTAAAATAAATATTAGTAATGCCAATAATACAAATCCATGTAACCACGATACTTATTTTAAGGTCTTGTGCGATTTATGTGGTTGTACCACAAGTAGTAGTAGTTTTGGTTATGGTACATTAAGCAACTCTAATTTTATAGGTGTTAGATACATTTATCAAAATTTTGAATCCAAAAATGGAATTTTTCAAAATTCACCAATAAGTAAAGAACAGTTTAATACATACCAATTATGGGCTCAAATACCTATAAATAAGTCATTTTATTTAAGTGCTAATTTACCGTATCAACAATTAAGTAGAAATTTTAATTCTGTTAAAGAAAGTATTAACGGTATTGGAGATGCTAGTATAATTGGTTGGTATAAACACGTATTTTATAAAAAAGAAACTAACCAAGCTATAGACTACAACGCACAAAAACAAGCTACAGGTCATAGTATACAAATAGGATTAGGAGCAAAATTACCTACTGGTAAATTTGAGCAACGTCTAACAGACAATATTAATCCAGGTTTTCAAGTTGGTACAGGAAGTTTGGATGGTGTTTTTTCAATAGGTTATAATTACGGTAGTAATAAAATAGGAGTAAATACTTTGTTAAGTTATTACATTAAAGGCGAAAACAAAAATGATTACCAATTTGGTAATCAATTAAGCTACTCTGCAAATCTTTATACTGTTTTTAAAACTTCAAAAATTAATTTTATGCCTTTTTTAGGGTTTTCAGGAGATCATTTTGAAAATATTATTCAGTATAACGAAGCTATAACTAATACTAATGGTTATGTGATAAATTCTAGTTTAGGTACAGAGATTGCTTTTAAAAAATATATTTTAGGCACCAATTTTAGTTTGCCTTTAAGCCAAGAATTATTTGGTGGCAATGTCACATCAAAGCACAGATTTACTTTATATTTAAATTATGCTTTATAAAGAAAAGCGACCTTAAAGAGGTCGCTTTTTTTATTTACTTAAAGGACTAATTATTTGTACGTTTTGAAACGCAATTGCGCCTCTTACAATACCAGAGATTACATCTTGTAAAGCTTCAATAATTTGCATTTTAAGTTCGCTTTTATGGTAAATAAGGCTAACTTCTCTTGCAGGACTTGGTTCTTTAAAATATCTAAGATTGGCTTTAGAGCGTTCTGGTAAATCTAAAGTGTGTAAATAGGGTAGAAGTGTCATACCTAAACCTTCGTTAGATAATTTAATTAACGTTTCGATGCTACCACTTTCTAACTGAAATTTATCTTCGTTATGATCCTTAAATACTTTACATAAATTAATAACGCCATCTCTAAAACAATGTCCGTCTTCTAATAATAGCATATCATTAACGTCAAGATCTGTAGTTTCAATAGTTTTTTGTTTGTATAATCTGTGATTTTGTGGTGTATACGCTACAAAAGGCTCAAAATATAATACACGTTCTTTAATAGTTTCTTGCTCTAATGGTGTAGCTGCTATTGCTGCATCTAAATGTCCGTCGTTTATTCTAGAGATAATTTCTTCGGTAGTTAACTCTTCAATTTTAAGTTTAACTTTTGGATATTTTTTTACAAAATTATTTAAAAACATTGGAAGTAAAGTAGGCATAACTGTTGGGATAATTCCTAGTTTAAATTCGCCACCAATAAATCCTTTTTGTTGGTCTACAATATCTTGTATTCTGTTAGACTCGTTAACAATATTTTTTGCTTGAGTTACTATTTTTTTTCCAACTTCGGTTAATTCTATAGGTTTTTTGCCTCTATCAAAGATTAAAATATCTAATTCGTCTTCTAATTTTTGAATTTGCATGCTTAATGTTGGCTGTGTTACAAAACATTTTTGAGCAGCTTTTGTAAAGTTTTGGTGTTCTGCAACTGCTAGAACATATGATAATTGTGTAATAGTCATTATTATAGTTTAAGGCTATAAAAATATAAAATCTATCAATAAAACTTATAGTTTTAAGCAGCTTTTTTAAGCTAATTTTGTGTAGACAAATAAACAACAACAATGAAATTAAATAGTTTAGGATTAGATCCACAGAAAACCAAAGAGTTAGCTAGTCAATTAAATGTATTACTAGCAAATTTTCAGATATATTATCAAAATTTAAGAGGTATACATTGGAATATTAAGGGGAAAAACTTTTTTGATTTACATATTAAATTTGAAGAGCTTTATACTAACGCTAATGTAAAAGTAGATGAAATTGCCGAACGTGTTTTAACCTTAGGCGAAACACCTTTACATACCTTTGATGATTATGTAAAAGTAGCCAAAGTACCTGTTGGTAAAAATATATCTAAAGATGAAAATGCAGTACAATTAATTGTAGACTCTTTAACAGAATTACTAAAAATAGAACGTCAAATATTAAACGCAGCTAGCGAAGCAGATGATGAAGGAACCAACTCTATGATGAGTGATTTTATATCGGAACAAGAAAAAACTGTTTGGATGATGAATGCTTGGTTAGGCAGAAGTATTTAATCGTTTTTAGAAATTAATTAATAGCAATTTTAAAGCAGCCTTAGGCTGCTTTTTTTATAGCACTAAATACCAATTTAAGGTAAGCCAATACCTATTGCGTGTTGTATTATTTATAAAATTATTAATTCTGTATTCTATACCAAATTCTAATTTATTATTGTCTTTAAATACATAACCAAGGTTTGGTGTTGCTCTAATTTCTAAATCGTAATTATTAGATTGAAAATTATTTAAATACTCGTTACTAATTTTTAGATACCATTCTTTAACATCAATTGTTTGTCCGTTTAATGGTAAATCCAGTGTTATTCTATATCTAAATCGCCATCTAGTAGCGTTGTGTTTTTCAAAAGTTTGATCACTAGAAAATCTATGTCCTAATCTAAATTGATCTAAGCTATTTACCACTGTAAATTGTTGTATGGTACGTTTTACAACTTCATCTTGAGTAAATCTTAGTAAAAATCCTCCAGCTATTTTATTGTTTAAACCTACTTTTTTAGAGGTTATAAATGCAGCATCTGTATGGACATATTCGTAACCATTATTGATGTTAGAATTGGTGATTCCAGAAGCAAACAATTGTCTAAATTCTGTTTTAAAATTTAATTGCCAATTGTTATTTAGTTTTTTGCTTAAGTTAACCGTTGGTAAAGTCCCAATTTGATAAGCATTTTGTGCATGACAAATTGTAGTTGCTAAAATCAATAATAATAGAATAAAAAGTTTTTTCATTTTAAAACTCTAAATTATCTGTGTTTCTAAAAACTATCACATCGCTTTTTAGCATGTTTCCTTCGCTATCAAACAAAATTTCTAATAGTTGTTTACCATTTTCTGTTTTTACTTTTACAACAATTTCATAATTAATTGTAATGTGGTTTAGGTTGTTGTTAAAGTAATTTATTATTTGTTTTGAAGTACCAACGTATTGTACTTGTATCTTTTTTAGTTTGTGTTTTAAATAGTTGGTTTTAAGGTAAGTTGTTATAGATTTTAAAACCGAAGTTTTAATATGAGTTGCTTTTTGTTGCACTTCTACATCTTGTAAGGTACCATCCAAATTAAATTCTATACTATATTTTTTATTTTGATACTTTGTTTTTGCTTCTATAGATTGTGAGTTTAAGTTCTCTTCTTTGTACCACTTTATAGTGCAATTTGGTGTAATTTGATTTACTAATTGTTTAGCAGTTTCGGGAACATTTTTATCGCTAATTCTTGATTCTTTTTCAAATTTTTGTTGAGAAAAAGAAACGGAAAGTACTGTTAAACTAAATAGAATTGTTAGAGTAAGTTTCATTATTATAACTTAAATTGCGTTGTAAAGATAAGGATTAACAAAACTAGTTTATGGATAAAATTATTCAGTTTGAAGATTTTCAAAAGATAGATTTACGGGTAGGAACAATTATCGAGGTATTGGATTTTCCTGAAGCTAGAAATCCTGCGTATCAATTAAAAATTGATTTTGGTGATTTAGGGATTAAAAAATCGTCTGCTCAAATTACTACAAAATATACTAAAGCCGATTTATTAAACAAGCAAATTGTTGCTGTTGTAAACTTTCCTAAAAAACAAATTGCAACTTTTATGAGCCAATGCTTGGTTGTTGGTGCTGTAATTGGTAAAGATGTAATCTTATTACATCCAGAACATAAAGTACCTAACGGAAGTACTGTAAATTAAAAAGAGCACAATTTAATTAATAAATGTGCTCTTATAGTAAAGTTAGTTTAGTAATAGTTATTTTAGATATCGTCAAAGTCTACATCTGTAAATCTACTTTCTGCACTTTCAGAAGTTGATGCTTCTGTTGCGTCTGTATCATTGTCAGACATGTAGTCTTTCTTAAAATCTTTTTGGTGACGCTCGCTAATAACTTCATCTCCTTTTTCAGAAATAATATAATCTGTCATTTCTTTTAAGATGTCATTAAAGTCATTAAAATCTTCTTTGTACAAATAGATTTTATGCTTTTTGTAATGAAACGATCCGTCTTCGTTAGTAAATTTTTTACTTTCTGTAATAGTTAAATAATAATCATCTGCTTTTGTGGCTCTTACATCAAAAAAATACGTACGTCTACCTGCTCTTAGCACTTTGGAAAAAATTTCCTCTTTCGTCATCATCTCGTTATTCATAGTTATGAGTTGTGTTTGTTAATTAATTCTTAACCAAAAATCAAAAAAAAAGTTGAATGACACAACAATTTGCTTAATTCTTTTTACTTGGTCGTTTTTAAATAAAGTTCTTTATAGTAACCATCCATATTTATTAGTTGATCGTGCGTACCTTGTTGTGCAATTTTACCATCGTCTAATACTATGATTTGATGTGCATTTTTTGCTGCAGATATACGATGACTAACAATTATTGTAGTTTTTCCTGTAGTTACTTTTTTAAGGTTATTAAGTATTTTTTCTTCTGTTTCTGTATCTACCGCAGATAAACAATCGTCAAATAACATGATTTGAGGTTGTTTTATTAATGCTCTAGCAATAGACACACGTTGTTTTTGTCCTCCAGAAAGTGTAATACCACGTTCGCCTAAAACAGTATCATATTTTTTATTAAAGTTTAGTATGTTTTTGTGTACTTGTGCTTGTTTGGCAGCTTCTACAACTTCTTGGTCTGTAGCGTTTTCTTTACCAAATTTAATGTTGTTATTTATAGTGTCACTAAACAAAAAGGCGTCTTGTGGTACATAACCAATAGCTTGTCTAAGACTATCTAAGTTTAATTGTTGTATAGCAGTGTTATCTATGGTTATTGTGCCATTTTGTACATCATATAATCGTCCAACTAAATCTAATATGGTCGATTTTCCAGATCCAGTTTTACCAATAATTGCTAGTGTTTCTCCTTGTTTAATTGAAAAGGATACGTCTTTTAACGCTTGTATGTTTGTATCGTCGTAAGTAAAGCTTACGTTTTTAAAAGCGATATCTCCAGAAATATAACTTGGGTTTGGATTTAAATTTTTAATTTCTGGCTCGGTTTTTAAAAACTCGTTTATTCTTTTTTGCGATGCTTCTGCTTCTTGTACAATAGAAGTAACCCAACCAACCGTCGCAACAGGCCAAGTTAACATGTTTACGTACATTATAAATTCAGATATTGTCCCTAATGTTATTTGTCCAGCCATATATTGTTTACCACCAAAATAAATCACTACAACATTACTTAGTCCAATTAATAAAATCATCATAGGAAAGAAAAATGCTTGTATTCTTACCAAACTAAGTTGCTTTTGTTTACTGGTTTCAGACAGATCTTCAAAGTTAGTATAGGTTTGTGGCTCTATTCCGTAGGCTTTAATTACAGATATACCGCTAAAAGTTTCTTGAGAAAATGTAGAAAGTTTAGATAAATACTGCTGTACAATCGTACTTCTTTTATGTATTTCTGAACTTATTTTATAAATAATTACAGATAGAACAGGCAACGGTATTAAGGTATACATTGTTAGTGTAGGCGATTGCTTGTACATAAATATAATAACTACAACAAATAAGGTAAGTGTATTAATACTATACATTAATGCAGGACCAACATACATACGTACTTTACCAACATCTTCGCTAATACGATTCATTAAGTCTCCAGTTCTATTTTTTTTATAAAAATTAAGAGAAAGCTTTTGGTATTGTTGGTAAACTTCATTTTTAAGATCAAATTCTATATACCTAGAGACATTAATTAACGTTTGTCGCATTAAAAATGTCATAATACCAGAAAATGCAGCAGCACCAATAATAATTAAAATATAAGTTAATAAGGTACTTTTAAAAGTATCTAAATCGGTATTAGGATTTTGAATTTGTTTATTAACCACATCTATAATAGATCCAATGTATTTAGGAACAAATACAGAGAAAATTTTTGAAGCAACAGTAATTATAACTCCAATAATTATACGAGTTCTATACTTATAAAAGTACTTGTTAAGATGTTGTAATTCTTTCATTTAGAATTTTCGGGATAAATTAATTTTTTTGAAATATTCGTATTTTAACTCTAATATTATTGGTTTAATATTAATAATAAACTAATTTTGCACTCGCATTTTACAAATATTGTAATTTGTTTATTAGGTTCTAATTAATATTATTTTAAAAATGATTTCAGAATTAATCAATACAAATCAATTACAAAAAGCAGATCCTGTTTTTGGACAACTATCTTTTGATAATCACGAACAAGTTGTTTTTTGCAACGACAAAGATACAGGTTTAAAAGCAATTATTGGGATACATAATACAGTATTAGGTCCTGCTTTAGGAGGAACCAGAATGTGGCAGTATGCAAATGAATGGGAAGCATTAAATGATGTATTAAGATTATCTCGTGGTATGACGTTTAAGTCTGCTATCACAGGATTAAATCTTGGTGGAGGAAAAGCGGTTATAATTGGCGATGCTAAAACCCAAAAAACTCCAGAATTAATGAAACGTTTTGGTGAGTTTGTGCATAGCTTAAGCGGTAAATATATTACAGCTGAAGATGTAGGTATGGAAACTTCAGATATGGATTTAGTTAGAGAAGTAACTCCATATGTAACAGGTATTTCAGAAGATAAAGGTGGCGCAGGTAATCCATCACCTATTACAGCTTATGGTGTTTTTATGGGAATGAAAGCTGCTGCAAAATATAAGTTTGGAACAGATGTTTTAGAAGATAAAACAGTAATTGTACAAGGTATTGGTCACGTTGGAGAATCTTTAGTAGAGCATCTAACTAACGATGGCGCTAAAGTAATTATAGATGATATTAACCAAGAGCGTTTAGAAGCTATTAGCAAAAAATACGGAGCTGTTATTTATAGTGGTGACAATATTTATGCAGAAAATGTAGACATTTATGCACCATGCGCTTTAGGAGCAACCATTAACGATGCTACAATAAATACTTTAAAAGCTAAAGTTATTGCTGGAGCAGCTAACAACCAATTAGCAGACGAGTTAAAACATGGTAGATTATTACAAGAAAAAGGTATAGTTTACGCACCAGATTTTTTAATTAACGCTGGAGGAATTATAAATGTTTATGCAGAATTAGAGAACTACGGTAAAGCCGAAATCATGCGTAAAACAGAAAATATCTACAACACAACTTTAGAAATATTAAGTAATGCCGAGACTAACGATGTAACTACACATCAAGCAGCATTAAATATTGCACAAAGTAGAATTGAAGAAAGAAAAAAAGAAAATCAACTATAGGTTATACTAATATTTATAGTATTTTTGCAAGGCGAAAGACAATACGTTTTTCGCCTTTTTTAATCCATAAAACCGATCATTTATTTTAATAAATGTCACTATAAATACATAAAAAAAGTTCTTTGTAATGATGCTAAACAGAAGACATATTCGTGTAAAAGTAATGCAAACGTTATATGCATTTAATGGTACAGAAAGTGATGATTTTTCTAAAGACCAAAAATTTTTACTTTTCAGTATAGATAATATGTACAATCTTTATTTACTGTTAATGTCTTTATTAATAGAAATAAATAAAAAAGCGACTACACAGTTAGAGATATCTCAAAAAAAAATATTAGCTACAGACGAAGAAAAAAATCCAAACAAAAAGTTTATAAACAACCAACTAATCCAGTTAATAGTCAACAATGAAGTTTTAAAAAACGAAATTGAAGAAAAAAAAATTAATAACTGGCAACTAGATGACGAGTATGTAGATTTACTTTATAAAGAAATACTAAAAAGTGATCTTTACAAAGACTACATGGCTACAAAAACAGCGTCATTTAAAGAAGATAAAAACTTTATAATAGACATTTATAAAGAAATAATAGCGCCAAACGATAAGCTTTACGACTATATTGAAGATAAACACATTACTTGGTTAGACGATGTGCCAACAGTAAATACATTTATCTTAAAGCAATTAAAAAAGCTAAAAGAAACAAGTGATGCACATTTCCTAAAGCCAAAATTATATAAAGATTTAGACGATAAAGAATACGCGATAAAGCTGTTTAAAAAAACATTGCTAAACCAAACTGCATTAGCAAAAGAAATTTCTAGTAAAACAAGTAACTGGGAAACAGATCGTATAGCAAGCATAGACATGGTATTATTAAAAATGGCTATATGTGAATTATTACACTTCTCATCAATACCAACAAAAGTTACAATTAACGAGTATTTAGAATTAGCAAAAGAATACTCAACACCAAAAAGTAGCATATTTATTAACGGTATTTTAGATAAGTTATTAAAGCAATACGAAGACGAAGGAAAATTAAATAAAGTAGGAAGAGGATTGATGTAGTAAAAAAATATTAGTACATTTACCATTCTAAAAATTTAATTTAAAGCCAATCAGGCTAACAATAACAATTAAAAAATATTAATTATGAAAAAAGTACTTGTAGTATTAAGTGCAATTTGTCTAGTAGGATTTACATCATGTAAAGAAGACGCAACAGCAAAAATTGATGCAAATAATGTAGCTGAAGCTGCAGAAAGAGATGCAAAAGCTAACGTGTTTCCTGTAATGGAATTTGACAAAACAGAACATGATTTTGGAGAAATTGAATCTGGTACTCCAGTAGAAACTGTTTTTACTTATAAAAATGTTGGTGAAGCACCATTAGTAATTACAGACGTAAAAAGTTCTTGTGGATGTACAATTCCTAAAGACTGGTCAAGAGAGCCATTAGCTCCAGGAGAATCAGGAAAATTTACAGTTAAATTTAACGGTAAAGGTGCTAACAAAGTAACTAAAGTAGTTACAGTTACTGCTAACACTAAAACAGGAAGAGAAACTGTAAGAATTTCTGCATTTGTAAAAGCAGATCCTAACGCAGCAGTTAAAAATGCTGGACCTGTAGCACAATAATTATGGGAGAATTAGGAAGTTTTTTACCAATAATTTTAATGTTTGCTGTGGTGTATTTTTTTATGATTGCACCTCAAATGAAACGTGCTAAGCAAGAAAAAAAGTTTGCAGCAGAATTAAAACGTGGTGATAAAGTAATTACAAAAAGTGGTTTACATGGTAAAATAGCAGATCTTAATGACAAAGACAATAGCTGTATTATCGAAACTATGTCGGGTAAATTAAAATTTGATCGCTCTGCAATTTCTATGGAAATGAGTAAAGCGTTAAACAATCCAACAGCAGTAAAAAAGTAAATTTACTTTTAAATAATATTAAAAAACGACCATCTAAATTTAGATGGTCGTTTTTTTATTAGCAATTCTTGTATTTATCGTGTAAACCTTTTTGAGCTATAATCATAGGAACAATTTTATCCAATCGTTTAAGTTTTGTTACTTCACGTTTAGCTTCCAAAATATAATTACAGTATTCTTTTTGTTTAGAAGGACTTAAGTCATTAAAAGCAGATTTCAATTTGTCATTCTTATTAAAAGCTTCATTTAATAATTCAGGTATTTTCACATCCTTTTTTAAAGTTTTACTAGGTTTAATTTCTTTACCAAGCTTTTGGTTTTCAATAGCTTCTTTTATATAAGATAATATTAAACTCTTTTTAATAGAATTGTTTGTGTCAAATCGCATTTGTCGTAATGCTTTTGTCTTACCTTCTTGAGCATTACCTAAAGCATTGGCTTCATCTTTTAAAAAAACACCATTAAAAAACCATAAACAAAAATGATTTTTAAATGCACCTAAGCCAACAACATTTTTACCATTAATAGAGTAGGTTGGTGCATTCCATTTGATATTCTCTTCAAGTTCAGTACTAATAAGTATAGATCTTAGTTGTATTAATTCGTCTTTAAAATGCGAATTATTTTCAATGTATTCTTCTACAGTTGTTACTTTTTTCACAAGTTTTATATTAGTTAGTTATCAAACAAAGTAATAAATTAAAATTTAACAGTAACTAATTAACTGTGATTCAATCCAATGAATTATTTTATTTATATTTAGTCTAAATAAACTTTGTTTTATTAGGATTGAGATATATATTTGCGGCATTATTTAAAACCAATCTAAATAACATTATGCTTAAATATATAAGTTTATTATTAGTCTTTAGTGTGCAATTAGGTTTTGCACAATCAAAAATCACCGGTAAAATTACTACTACCGATAATCAAATTATTCCTTTTGCAAACGTAACAATAGATGGTACCTATAAAGGAACATCTGCAGATCAAAATGGGTATTATACCTTAGGAAATTTAAAAGCAGGTAATTACAACATTAAAGTATCTTATGTAGGATATTCACCTGTAACAAAAGCAGTAACTTTAGAAGAAAATCAAACACTAAATCTAAATTTTGAATTAGAATTAAATACAGATTTAGATGAAGTTGAAGTTTTTGGTAATCGTTACAAACATCCTGATAAAATTGAAGCTTTAACAAGATTACCTTTAGCGCCTTACGAGCAAATTCAAAGTATTTCAATTATATCTGATAAGTTAATCACTCATCAAGGTAACTTAACTATTGCAGATGCTACAAAAAACGTACCTGGTGTATATACTTTTGCTACTTATGGTAATAAAAGAGAAAGTATGTCTTCTCGTGGATTTAGAGGTATTCCTATATTAAAAAATGGAGTAAGAGTACATTCAGATTTTAGAGGAGTTGGTGTTTTAACAGATATGCAAGGTGTAGATAACATTCAAGTTTTAAAAGGAGCTGCTTCTATTACTCAAGGTGTAGCAACAGATTTAGGAAGTCCTGGTGGAGTTATAAATCTTGTTACAAAAACACCTAAGTATGTTTTTGGTGGTAATGCATCTTTGCGTGCAGGAAGTTTTGGACAAGCAAGAACAACCTTTGATGTTTATGGACCACTTACAAAAACAGAAAATACTGCGTTTAGAATTAATGGTGCATTAGAACGAGCAGATAGCTTTAGAGAAGGTGTTTCTAGTGACCGTTTTTATATCAATCCATCTTTTGAATGGAAAGCAGACGATAAAACAACTGTAACGTTAGAAATGGATTATTTTGAAGATAGTCGTACACCAGATTTAGGTACTGTTAATCTTGGTGAAAACGATCAAAATAATATTTATGATTTACCAGATAACCAATTTTTAGGTTATGAAAACGATAAGTCATTAACCACAAACGCAACATATTCTGTTAGAGTAGATCGTGTTTTAACAGACAAATTAAGTCTTAAAGGTGCATTTTATAAATCAAGCTTAGATTTAGATGATAAAGGTGCTAGTTTAGGTAGTGTAATAGAAGATGTAAACGGTAACCCAGTTTACAACCAACGTGTTAGAGGATATTCTGTGTCTACAAGAAGCGATGATAACAGTGTTTTACAATTTGACTTAATAGGTAATCAATTACAAACAGGATCAATATCACATACTTTTCAAGTAGGATTTGACTATCGTACAACTAGCTTTAGTACAACGTCACAACGTAATTCAGCTATAGATACAATAGATGTATTTACATCAAATGCACATACATTACCATCAGATTTAGGTTTTTCTAGCGTAAATGTTGGTGGATCAAAATCTAAAGCAATTGGTTTTGTTGCTCAAGATGTTATAACGATAAATAAGTGGTTAAAAACATTTTTAGGTTTAAGATATAGTAAAACACAATCTATTACAGAAACCGAAACAACAGAAAAAGATGCGTTTAATCCATTAGGAGGAATCATAGTTTCGCCTTTAAAAAACATCAACGTATTTGCATCGTACACAAATAGTTCTTACCCAAGAACAGCTACAAGATTAGATGTAAATGGGAATGAACTAGGAAACGAAAGATTTGATCAATTTGAAACTGGTATAAAAACCAATTGGTTAGACAATAAATTAAGATTCAACTTTACATTCTTCAAAATAAATAATAAAGATATTAACCTTCCGGTTTATGATGAAAACTGGGTTGCAACAGGTTATTATCAAAAAGGAGGAAATGATGAACGTAAAGGTATTGAAGTAGAATTAAGTGGTAGAATTTTAGATAATTTAGAAGTTATTACTGGTTACTCTTATATCGATGCGCAATACAAAGAACATACGTCTTTTGTATATGGTTCTGCACCTTTAAACACACCAAAACATACTTTTAATGCTTATGCTAATTACAATTTTAAGCAAAAGCTAGAAGGATTATCAGTTGGAGCAGGAGTATATTACACTGGAGAAAGACCTATAAACGATTGGAGCGCAGGAGCTGTTACACACGAAGGTATTGTACCAAATCAAGAACCATTTAACATAGACGCCTATACACAAGTTAATGCGCAAGTTGCTTATAACATTAACCAACACTGGAACTTTAGATTTTTACTAAACAATGTATTTAATGAAATAGGTTACAATGCATACAGAACAAGATTTATCAACCAGACAGATCCAAGAAATTTTGCTGGTGTTTTAACGTACTCGTTTTAATCTTTCTATTAATAAAATTTAATAGTATCCTATATTAAATTTTCATTTATTTGTTATAAAGCCTCTATTTTTAGAGGCTTTATTTTTGGTAATAGCTTAAAAATCAATCCCGTTTAAATTTTTTTAAAAAAGGATTAAATTTTGCTTTGTTTAGAATGTTTTCTTAAATATATTTGCTGTCGGTTTTGGGGAGATACTCAAGCGGCCAACGAGGGCAGACTGTAAATCTGCTGACTATGTCTTCGCAGGTTCGAATCCTGCTCTCCCCACAAAAAAAGCGTTCTATTTAGAACGCTTTTTTTAGTTTATGGTTTAATTACAAATGTCTTTTTATCTGGTCCAATACCTTTTAGGGTTAAAGATTTCCATTGTTTAGGT
This sequence comes from Mesoflavibacter profundi, assembly GCF_014764305.1. NCBI lineage: Bacteria > Pseudomonadati > Bacteroidota > Flavobacteriia > Flavobacteriales > Flavobacteriaceae > Mesoflavibacter > Mesoflavibacter profundi. The sequence continues at coordinate 170,027 of NZ_CP061703.1, read as the reverse complement.
AATATTGCATTTTTCTGTTCAATACCATTATCTGTAATATGTAAACCACCAAAACCAAATAAAACGGTTTGTAACATTCCGCCAGCACCAGTTGCAAAATAAGAATTGTTAGAAACAGCTGTTTCAGATAATGCACCAAATGGTGTTTGTTGATTGGGTTGGTAGCTTTGCTTAAATAATCTAAAAGCATTATCTGCATCTCCTAATCTAGCGTACAGTACTGCAAAAATAGATTTTCCCATTGCTGGACCTTCTATTGCTAATTTGGGTTCATAATACTTTAAATCTTGTACAATTTCTTCTTGGTTTGACACGATATTTAATGGATAGGAAAGTAGGTTTACATCGGCTTGTTTAATAATGTCTCCGTTATAATTGGCATGTTCTTTAGTTGTGCCATCTTTCATTTTTAAAATTCTAATATTATTAGCAACGTCTTCCCAAGCTTTATCTTCGTTTAAATTTAATTCTTTAGCTGCTTTTATAGCATATTTTAAAGCTGTTATTGCTGCACCATTTGTAAATGCATTATCATTTACATTTGGAGCAAACTCGTTTGCACCAACTACATTGTTAATTGAATAAGATCCATCTGTGTTTTTAGTTACGCGACTAACCCAATAATCTGCAACTTCTTTCATTAAAGGATATCCTTTTTCTTTTAACCATTGTTTATTTTTGGTTACACGATAATAGTTCCAAAATGCAATACCAATATCTGCAGTTATGTGATGCTCAAAAGGACCAGTTAAAGCAAAAGGTGGCGTTGCTTCTTCTCCTGTATCATCGCTTTCCCATGGGAACATAGCGCCTTTATAACCGTAATTTATTGCTTTTTGTTTTGCTGGTTCTAATAAATTAGATCTATAATTAACAAGTGATCTTGCGATATCTTGATTTAAAACTAATAAAGGTGGAAACATCCATAATTCTGTATCCCAAAATATGTGACCGTTGTATGGTACTTGTAACGATAAACCCATTGGCGCAATACTTAGATTAGAATCGCCTCTTCCAAATGCATAAAGGTGATACAACGCCAATCTAACATCTAATTGTGATGTTAAATCGCCTTCTATAATAATATCTCCTTCCCATAATTTGGCCCATTCTTGCTTGTGTCTTTGTAGTAGTACGTCTCTTGAATTTAATAGGTTGAAAATAACCATGCGTTCTGATTCTGATTTAGGATCATCAAAATCTTTTGTAGTACATTCTGCACCAGTCCAAGCAAATTCTAATGTTTCACCTTTATCTAAGTGTTTTTTAAATGAAAGCGTGTTTTCGTAATCACTTGTAATTTTATGATGTAGTTCTGGTCTTTGATTTTCTCTAGAAGAGTTTATGTTATGCCATATAAATGTACCTGAAGTAGCTACTTTATGTTTTTCAAAAGGACTTACAGCTACAGATTGTAAAATTGGCATAGTAGTTTCATTATCTTTTAAAATTTGAAACTTATGTTTAGGTGTTTTAAAGTTTTTAGGTGTAATTATTTTACCAAATACTTCTACATCAATAGCTTTTAACGGTTCTATTTTAATATCTATATAGCCTGTATATTGTAAGTGACGTAATGCATAAACGGTGCAATGTATTTTGGCTTTGTCTTCAAATTGAAAAGAAGTTGTAAATGCAGCTTCTTTCATATTCATGTTTTGTTGCCAATTAGAAATGTTGTTTTGGGTAATTTTTTCGTTGTCAATGTAAACATCTAGATTGCCAAAATTCATTCCGTGTAAAATTTGGCTAACTTCTAAATTTGGGTCTACATCATAAACATTATTTAGAACAATGTGTTTAATTTGAAAAGGCGCTTTAGAACTAAGCATACCTATTCTTCCGTTAGCAATAGCAATTCCAGTATAATCTGCATTTACATCTGTTGTTCTAATATTCCATCCTTTATCTTGAGCATTAAGGTTAAATACAAATAAGATGAATAATAATAGAATGTGGTTTCTCATGGGATAAGTTAGTTTGTTAGATCTTAAAATTAAAAAAAGCACATTAGAAATGTGCTTTTTTGTTCGGTTTTTTGATTGATTGGTTTTTTGGATGGTTATAGTCTGATGTTTAATTCTAGATCCTTATCTGTTATTGTAAATTTTGCTTCGTTATAAATTGGCGGACCAAACGACATAGGATTGTTGGACATACCATAATCTTCTATTGGCATACCATTATCAAAATCCATTTGTTTATTATCATTTTGATCGTGAAGTACTAATATGGCATAAGTACCAGGATTTACGTCTTTAAAAGTGATAGTAGCTTTTCCATTAACAATTGTAGTCATTTCGTTTTTTAAACCAGGACCTTTTAACCATGTGCTATTTGTATGAAGTCCAAACATAACATGACCGTTATTGTTTTTTAGATTGTCTACAGTAACAGTAATAGTGTTAGTAGTTTTTTGGGTTGAAGATTGCGCTACAGCTACAAGACTTACTAATGTAAATAGAATAGAAAGGCTACAATTTTTTAAAGTGAAATAAACAGTTTTCATAATTTAAGGTTTTGTTGTTATTTGATGGTTCAAAATTGCAACAAAACCTTATGGTTTAATAATTTAAACTTCTGAACTGTAGAAAATTAATGACCAATTGTTTATTTTACTGGAATAACTTCTACACGTCTGTTTTTTTGTCTGCCTTCTTCTGTGTTTGTAGTATCTACTGGATAAGCTTCTCCAAAACCTTTAGCGACTAATACATCTGGATTTACACCTTTACTTACCAAATAGGCTTTTACAGTATTTGCTCTTTCTTGTGATAATTTTAAGTTTGTTTGATCTGAAGATGTATTGTCTGTGTGACCAGAAACTAAATACTTTTTAAATGATGCTTTTTTAATAAAATTAGCCATGTTATCTAAACTAATCTTTCCGTCTTTATTAATTTCAGCTTTACTTAATTCAAAATAGATTAAAACAGGTTTTAAGGATTTTAAATCATCTGCAGTGTAAGCTGTATTTTGTTTGCTTTTTGGACAACCGTTATCTGCACCTTTTACTTGCGGACATTTATCATATTTATCTGGAACACCATCTTTATCCAAATCTGGTAAAGGACAACCTTTAGATTCTTTTTCGCCTTTTACTAAAGGACATTTGTCATAAATATCTGGAATACCATCTTTATCTTGATCTGGACAACCATTAAATTCTCCAGGTGTATCTGGACAATTATCTTCTTTATCTGGAATGCCATCATTATCTGTATCTGGACAACCTTTAAATTTTGCTAAACCAAACACATTAGGACATAAATCTTCTTGGTTTACAATACCATCGTTATCACTATCTGTACCACCAAATTTAAAAATAATACCAGCTGAATGTTGGTAGTGGCTAAGCCCATAATCTTCAAACGCATGTTTGTAAATACTTTGTGCTGTAAATCCAAAATTATATGTTGCCCAAATATTTACACCAACACCAATATTTGCTGTTCCAGCACCAATTTGGTCTAACCAAGTATATCCGCCACCAAATGTAACATAAGGATTTAATACAAAACTATTGGTTAAATTATATTTAAACATTCCATCTATAGATATGTACGGAAATTTTTGATCTTGATTTATATGATGCTGATTTATACTATTAAGAGACACTAAAGTCTCTACAGACCATTTGTTATAAATATGTCTTGCAATACCAAATTTAAAACCAGCAGGATCCATATTCCAAGTTTTAAATTTACCTTTTTCGCCAGGAAGCATTCTTACAGGATTATTTACCGCATTTGTACTTAAACTAGCAGTCCAAGGAGAGTATTTATCCTGAGCTATAGTTGTATTAGTTAAAAATAAAGGGAGAATTACAATTAGTAGTAATACTAAACGTTTCATGAGTTTTTTAGTAAATTGATTAATAGCAAAGCCAATATAAACTAAAAAAACAAATAATTAAAAAGAATTAGATAATAGGTAATTGTTACCGATGTACTTATAATAAACCTCGTGCTTTAATCTCTAAATATTTATTAATTGTATCTAGCGTAAGGTTGTCTGGAGTTGTTAATATGGAAGCGATGCCGTACTTTTTTAGTTCGTTTACGATAAGTCGTTTTTCAAATGCAAATTTCTCTGCAATTACTTTATCGTAAGTATCTTGAATTGTTTGAGCAGGCGTTTTTATAAACTGATTTAGCTCTGTGTTTTTAAAAAATATAACTACTAATAAGTGTGATTTTGCTATACCTTTTAAATAAGGTAATTGCCTATTTAAACTATCTAATGTTTCGAAGTTTGTATAAAGTAAAATTAAACTTCTATGAGTTATATTTCGTTTTATATCTGCATATAATCTACTGTAATCACTTTCAAAAAAATCGGTATTTACGTTGTAAAGCGCTTCCAGAATTAAATTCATTTGAGATGTTCTTTTTTGTGCTACAACTCGGTTTTCAACTTTTTTAGAAAATGTAAAAATACCTGCTTTATCGTGTTTTTTTAAAGCCACGTTAGATATTACTAAAGACGCATTTATTGCATAGTCTAATAAGGTAAGTTGGTTAAAAGGCATTTTCATTACGCGTCCTTTATCTATTACCGAATAGACTGGTTGAGATTTTTCGTCTTGAAATTGATTAACCATTAAACTACTTCGTTTTGCAGTAGCTTTCCAGTTTATGGTACGCAAATCGTCACCTAAAACGTAATCTTTAATTTGTTCAAACTCCATAGTATGACCTAACCTGCGTACTTTTTTTATTCCGTATTGAAGTAGGTTGTTGCTAAATGCGATTAGGTTATATTTTTTTAACTGAATAAAACTAGGATAGTTTGGTACCATTTGTTGGTCTGAAAAAGCAAATCTTCTTGCAATTAAACCAAAGAATGAAGTTGCATAAATATTTAATTTACCAAAATGATATTCGCCACGTTCTACAGGTCTTAATTGATATTGTAGTTTTGTGGTTGATGTAGGTTTTAATGTTCTAGTTATATTAAAATTTCTAACTTGAAATTGTTCTGGAATTTCGTCTATAATATTGATGTTTACAGGAAATGTGTAAAAATTTTCTATAATTAAATCTATATTGTTTTGATCGCCATTAGAAAATTTTTCTGGTAAATTACGGTTAGCATTTATACCTTTTTTTGCAAAGAATAATAGTATGGTATCTAAAACAGTTAGTGCTACTAAGCAAAGTAATAATAATGAAACTATATTTAGTAATCTAGGAAACAAAAAGCTAACCACATACAATATCATTATGGCAATGCATGCATAGAAAAAACGGTTTTGTATGTAAAATGGTTTTAAGAGTTTCATCTAATTATTCTTCTATGAGATATTATGATTATTATTTTTTTTGTATAAATCTAATTTTTTGGATTTGGTCCAAATTGATTTACTCCATATTCACTATTTCCTAACAACATTACAAAAATGTAAAATGGTATAAATTGATACCAACCATTATTACCTCTATCATGACATCTTTTAGCACCTTGAGCAAACAGAAACCAGAATAAAGGAATTACTATAATCAACCCAAGAATCTGCGGAATTTTATAAAAATAAATGTTTTCGATTATGTTGAATGTTAATCCAAAAATTTTACAAATTAAAACACTTATTATAAATTCAGTTCTTCTAATTCTACCATGAAAAGAAAATGGATTTTTGAACATATAAATTACCTCGGTATTTCTACAGCTTCTATAATTTGCTTTATGATTTGTTTACTTGTTACGCCTTCCATTTCGCGTTCTGGTGTTACAATTACACGGTGTTGTAAAACTGGTATTGCAGCTTGTTTGATGTCTTCTGGTGTTACAAAATCGCGACCATTCATAGCAGCAAAAGCTTTACTTGCTTTTAAAATGGCTATAGATGCTCTTGGTGATGCACCTAAATATAAAAATGGATTACTACGTGTATTTACAATGATATCTGCAATGTATTTTATTAGATGATTTTCTATAATGATTTGATTGACCAAATTTTGAAATTTGGTGATTTTTTCTTGACTTAAAAAGGCAGTGATTTTATCAATTTTCTTTTCTCCTTTTAAGGCATGTTCACGATTTAAAATTTCAATTTCGTCTTCTAGATTTGGATAATCAATATCTATCTTAAAAATAAATCTATCTAATTGCGCTTCTGGTAATCTATAGGTTCCTTCTTGTTCTACAGGGTTTTGTGTAGCAAGTACAATAAATGGTAAATTCATAGGATATTTATTTCCATCTATTGTAATTTGGCGTTCTTCCATAACTTCAAAAAGTGCAGCTTGGGTTTTTGCAGGAGCACGATTTATCTCGTCAATTAATACCATGTTTGAAAATATTGGACCTTTTTTAAATTCAAATTCTGATGTTTTCATATCAAAAACAGAAGTTCCTAAAATATCACTTGGCATTAAATCTGGTGTAAATTGTATACGACTAAAGTCTATATCTAAAGATTTTGCCAATAGTCTTGCCGATATTGTTTTGGCTACACCAGGAACACCTTCTATTAATGCATGACCATTAGCTAACAATGCAGCAATTAACATGTCTATCATGTTTTTTTGACCAACGATTACCTTGCTAATTTCTTCTTTTATTTGAGTGATACCTTCTTGTAACTCGGTTAAATCTATACGGTTGGTAAAGTTTACATTATCGTCAAATTGCTGGTTATTACCTTCAGTTGTATTTAAATCTTCAGGGTTTTGGTTGTCTTGATTAAAATCTTCCATAATTATTTGGTGTAAAAATCTTCTATTTGCTTATTTAAGTCTAATAAATCTGCTTCGGTACAATTTTGCTTTGCTTTTAAATGTACTATGGATTTTACTAGTTGTTTTATTTGTTTAATGTCTTTTCCAGATTTTTGGGCTAATAGTTTAGTAAACTTTTGATCCAAAATTTGTGTGTCTAAAAAATACACACGTCTTATATACTCTAAAAAATAGGTTATCTTTTTGTCTATAAGATTGTTGTGATCTTTAGTTTCATAATACAAATTACCTATAGTTTTTGTAAACGCTACTGTAGTGTTTTCATGAGGCTTAATAACTTTTACTATACGTTGTCTTCTTTTTGCATTAAAAATTAAAAACAGGACTAAAGACATTAAGGCTAAATACCAAGCATATCTTAATGCTGGTTGACTTTTTATAAACCTTAATTTAGAATGGTCTAAATTGGTATTTGTTTTATTTAGAGAATTGTAAAAAATAGCATCTTCTTGCAGATAGGATAGCGTAGCTTCTGCATATTTTTTATTGTCTTTATGTAGTAGGTTGTAATTAGTAAATGCAATAGGTTGAAGGTGTAAAATAAACTGACCATTAATATGGTCTATTTTTATAAAGTTAGGAAACGCAACACTATCAAAAATTTGATGTCCTAGTACGGTAGAATTTTCAGATTTTAATTTTGAAAAGTGAAAGTTGTTTATGCCACGATCTATAGTGATACTATCGTTTTTAAATGCAGAATTAGTTAAGGTAAATTTAGCGTTACCTTTTACATCGTATAAATTATTAGTTTCAAAACCTAAAGTGTCTTTTAATCTCTTAGGGAAATAATTAGTAGACATAAACACAGTATTACCATGTGAGGCAAAATCTAACAATTCTTGAGCAGAAGTTTCGTCCATTTCACTGTACTGCGCGACGTGAACAAAATTACCTGTTACATTATAGGTTTTTTCTTCCCAATCGTATTTTGAATCAAAAAACTCGTAAGGAGTTTGTTTGATATCTTGAAAGTCCTGATTTTGAAATACGTTTTTAAGCTCTTCATGCAAAATATAAGTTCCAAACGGAATTTTATGTTTTTCATTATAAGTTGGTGTCCAGTTAATTGGTCGCTGTCTGCTTAATTCTATAAAAGTAATTGCACCAAAAAGAAGCACTAATAATCCTATGTAAATTTTTATAGTTTTATTCATGCTTTTACATTATTTAAAAGATTAGTAAATGCATGTTTAGCTTTATTAAATTGCGATTGATCTACATTAAACTCGCCATACCAAATGTAATTATATAGGTAAGAGGTATAAGCAAATTGTTTAGAGATTTCTACGTTTTTAATCTCGTATTGGTAATCGCTATTGGTTTTTTCGGCATCGTATTCTATAATTTCTTTTTCGCTTAAATGCTTAAGCAACCATAAATAATAATATCTTACGGCAAGTCTAAAGTTATTATTGTCTTCTGCTTCTTTAATTAGCGATTTAAAATCTGCTTGATGAATATTTGCTGCAATATCTGTTACCGGAATTATATTTTTATCAGACGATTTACCAAAAACCCAATGTCCTTCTTTATTAATTATAGCTTTAAAAATAAAGTATATAACTAATATGAATATTATTACACCTGCAATTTTTATTGAAATATCTGTAATTCTAGAGGCTTGACCAGCATTTTTTATATTAAATAGGTTTTTAAAAAAATCTGAAATAGATTGTTTAAAACGTGTCCACCAACCAGATTTGGCTTTGGTTTGAGAATAATTAAAATTATTGTCGTTGTATTTTTCTTTTAAATTATTAAAAGAAATAGGTTGTATGGCTTTATTATCTGTTGCAACAGAATCTAAACGTTTTAAATAAGGATGATCCTCATAAATAACGTCAGACTGTTTTTGTTGCGCATTAAGGCTAACAACAGTCAAGCAACAAACTAATAAATATTTAAAAAATGTATTATTCACCAGATCCAATTTGATCTATTACGTTATCAGAGCTAATGTTTTCGTTCATTTCTTTTAAACCATAATACACAATACTTTGATTAACTTGTATAATGGTTTGCAACGTTGTACTAACTAAAAACGAAACAAAAAATATTACCAAACTTAAAATTATTGTTCCTGTAGACATATCTTCTAATCCAACAGGTTGTTGTATAGCTGTCATACTTTGTACACCTTGAATAATGCTTTGTACAAAACCTATACTTAATTGTACAACATAGGCTATTAAATAAAAGATACCAATACAACCAACTGCATGCCAAAATTTGCTAGATATTAATCGCCAAGCGTAACCAAAACTATCCCAAAAATTTCTTTTATTATCTAACATTTCTAACAATGTCATGTGATATAAGGTGGCAAATAAGGCTACTAAAAATGGTATTCCTAGTATACCAACTATTGTAATTGTTAGTACAAAAGCAACAATACCAAATAATAACACAAGTGGAATAGCAAGTATAAACCCAAATACTAAAAAGGCAAAAAACTTTCCTGTATTAGCTTTGTAAACATTTAAAATATCGTTTAATGTAAAGTTTGTTCCTTTATGCTTTTCATATAATTTGAAATAAATAGGAGTGAATGCGTATATGATTATCCAAAAAAGAATAGATAGCACAACAACACCTATTATGGTCAAGATAAATAAAGCTAAGTTATCGTTTGCAAATTGATCTATTTGCAAGCCATTATTACCATTAATAGTAAAATTATAAATTAATGCTTCTGTATAAGTTTTAGATACATAGTAACTTATTAATCCTAAGATTAATATTAATGCGCCACTAATACTAAAAAAGTTAGTAAAAAAGTGTTTTCCGTTTTGTTTTAAAAAGGTAAACGTATCTTGAAAAAACGAATTAAAATCTCTAGTTTGGTATAATTGCATGCTCTTTTTTTGCTTTTTTATGAACTATAAATGGATAAATTAAATAGTAAAATGAAATTAAACTTAATGTAAAAAGTATAATGCCTATAGATAACCAATTAGGCATTACATTAGAGTATCTTGTAACGTAACCTTCTAAAATTCCAGCAGCAATAGTAAAAGGAAATGTGCTAATTAATATTTTAACTCCAGTTTTAACTCCGGTTTTAAAAGAAATCATTCTAGAGTATGTTTTAGGAAACAATATACTTGCGCCTAAAATAAATCCAGCAGCACCTTCTATTACAATTGCAAATATCTCCATAGCGCCATGTATCCAAATACCTCTAACGCTTTCCCAAAACACATCTTCTTTAACAAATAAATATTGAAAAGCGCCAACCATAATACCATTTTCCATCATGATATATCCAGTACCAATTCCACCAAAAACACCAAATACAAAAGAGGTTATACCTACATAAAGATTATTTAAGGTAATACCAAAAGCGCTTCCCCAATTACTACCACTTTTATAAATAGCTACAGGATCGCCTTTTTCTATATTTTCTAAGGTTTGGTTTACATATCCATCACCTAAAACTAATCTTATAAACGCATCATCATACTCGGCAGATAAAGCGCCAATAGCTACAAAGCTTAAAAAAATAATAAAAGCGTAAGCTAGATATCGTCTATATTCAAAAAGAATTAACGGGACTTCAGTTTTCCAAAAATGAATAAATCTATTAGTGTCTTGTCGCTTAGTTTTATAGATTTTTTGAAACGCTTTTGCAGCCAGATTATTTAAGTATAAAACCGTTTTACTTTTAGGGTAATAGGTTTGCGCGTAGGACAAATCATTAACCAATTGTGTGTAAAGTGAGGCTAATTCGTCTGGGTTTTTTAGATGTTTTCCAAAAATAGCTTGTTCAAATTCAAGCCATTTTTCTTTGTTGGTTTTGATAAAAGCGACTTCTCTCATAAAGTAACCAAATCTACATATTTTTATTTTAAAACTACTTTTAAGCGATAAAAAAATGATTACATTTGGTATATCTTTATGGTCAATATATCTATAAATACAACCCAAAACGTTAATATAAACTTTGAAGCTGCAAGTGTAGGAGAACGCTTACTTGCATATTTAATAGATTGGGTAATAAAAATAGCCTATGCTATTGTTGTGTACCAATTGCTTTTTAAAGCTTTTAATTTTGAATCTTGGGCAAAAGACATGGACCAATGGTCTGTTATGGCAGTTGTAGTCTTTTTTTACTTGCCGGCTATATTTTATTCTTTAATTTTTGAAGCATTGCTTGATGGACAAACACCAGGAAAACGTGTAATGAAAATTAAAGTAGTAAAAATAGATGGTTATCAAGCAGCCTTACCAGATTTTGTAGTACGCTGGTTTTTTAGGATTGTAGATCTTAATTTATTATCTGGAATAATTGGGTTAATAGCAATTATAAGCAGTGATAAAAACCAAAGAATTGGAGATATGACTGCAGGAACTGGTGTTATAGCATTAAAAAACAAGGTGAATATTAGCCATACAATTTTAGAAGAATTAGATACCGATTACATACCAACCTATCCAAATGTTATTAGATTATCAGATAACGACGTTAGAATAATTAAAGACACTTTTTTAACTGCTAAAAAATCTAAAGATTATGCAACTTTAATTAAACTAAGAGAAAAAGTAATAGAGGTAATGGGGATAAAAAATCAGTTAGAGAGTAATGATATTCAATTTATATCAACTGTGATAAAAGATTATAATTACTACACACAAAACATGTAATCTTAACAAATTGCTATAAATATCTTCACAATCTTAAAATAGTTTTTAATGTTTTACATCATCGATATATTAGGTACAATTGCATTTGCTATTTCTGGTGTACTTGTCGCATTAAATAAGCGTATGGATGCTTTTGGTATATTAATTATTGCTTTTGTAACAGCTGTTGGTGGAGGAACGTTAAGAGATGTTTTAATAGGAGAAACGCCTGTTAGTTGGATGAAAGACATGAATTACGCTTACCTAATTTTTGGCTCTACTGTTTTTGCTGTAATCTTTAGAGATAAGATAGATTATTTAAGAAAATCTTTGTTTTTATTTGATACCATAGGGATTGGACTTTATACAGTTTTAGGAATTGAAAAAGGAATTTCTGCCGATTTACATCCCGTAATTTGTATTTTTTTAGGCACGATGAGTGCTTGTTTTGGTGGTGTAATTAGAGATATTTTATGTAACGAAATTCCTGTTATTTTTAGAAAAGAAGTCTATGCAACAGCGTGTATTTTAGGAGGAATCACTTATTTTACAGTCAGTCAATTACCTTTAATCACAAACTTTGTGTTTGTCATTTCTGGACTAGTCGTTATAATAGTTAGGCTGGTTGCAGTTAGATTTAAAATTAGCTTACCTAGTTTGTATAAAGATTAACTTTATTCTAAAATGCGAACTGTTTTAATATAAACGTTATGTAGTGGCCAATCGGCTTCATCTACTGGCACAGCATTTATTTGATCTACAACATCTAAACCAGAGATTACTTCTCCAAATATGGTGTAATTACCATCTAAATGAAACGCGTCTTGTTGGGTAATAAAAAACTCGAAAGGAGATGCTAATTTATGCGGATTGTCAATATCGCTACTAGGCATAGATATAACGCCACGATGGTGTGTAAATCCTCTTTTAGTATCTGTTGGTAATAAATAATGCCCAATATCTCTTCGTCGTTTAGCTACTTTAGCATCGTCGGTATTTCCTCCTTGAATAATAAAATTTTTAACCACACGATGAAATTGAGTATCGTCAAAAGCACCAATCTTTGTTAGATAAATAAAATTAGCACGATGAAACTTAGTTTTGTCGTAAAGTAAAATATCAATATCGCCTTTATCTGTTGTAATTCTAACTTTATTTTCAGGATTTTCTTTTTCATATTCTAAGAAAAAGTCCATCGCATTTTCTTCGGTTAAAAAAGGATATTTCCTCTTAGATACTGTATCTTTTTTTACACTATCAACCTCTTTTTTAATAGAATCTTTTACTTGAGTAGTCTTTAAGGTGTTACTTTTAGTCTTAGATTGCTTATCTTCACAATTAAATAAAAAAACAAAACAACTAAGTAAAATTAATAGGCGCATTTTTAAAATGAATTTTAATGAATTTATCATAGCATTGCCAAAAATAAAAAATATCCCACTACCAGCCGAAGCTTCTCAGTTTAAAATGGCGCCACCATATCGTGATAAATTAATTAAGCAACAAAAAGATAACATAAAAAACGCCAGACAAAGTGCTGTAATGGCATTGTTTTATCCAGATATTAAGCAACTTACAAAGCTGGTTTTAATATTGCGTAAAACTTATAAAGGTGTACACTCGGCACAAGTAGGTTTTCCTGGAGGAAAAGTAGAACACGAAGATCAAAATCTTTTGCAAACAGCTTTAAGAGAAACCCATGAAGAAGTTGGCGTTTCACCTAATGTCATAGAAGTTTATAAAGAATTATCGCAAGTATACATTCCGCCAAGTAATTTTATAGTACAACCATATTTAGGTATAGCAAAGCAAACACCAAAATTTATTAAACAAGAAACAGAAGTAGAAGATGTACTAGAAGTTTATCTAGCCGATTTGTTAGACGATTCTAATCTTACTAATAAAGTTGTAAAAACCAGTTATGGTGTTGAGGTAGAGGTACCTGCATATTTATTAAATAATCATTTAGTTTGGGGCGCAACAGCTATGATGCTAGCCGAAGTCAAAGACTTGTTAAAACAAACGTTAAAACTTTAATGTTTTGTTATATTTGTAACCTCAAAAAAACTAAAACACTATGGGATTATTTAAAAAAAATCCTTTTGGACATATACTTTTTATAAAAAAATGGCTAATTAGAATCTTAGGTCTTTTAACGCATAGACGTTATAGAGGCTTTAACGAATTACAGATTGAAGGTTCAGAAATTATTAGACAAATACCTGATACTAACGTTTTATTTATTTCTAATCATCAAACATATTTTGCAGATGTAATTGCAATGTTTCATGTATTTAATGCCGCATTGTCTAACAGACAAGACAACATTAAAAATGTAGGTTACTTATGGAATCCTAAATTAAACATGTATTATGTTGCAGCAAAAGAAACCATGAAGTCTGGATTAATTCCTAAAATATTTGCCTATACAGGATCTATTAGTATAGAACGTACATGGAGAAGTAAAGGTCAAAATGTAAACAGACAAGTTAAAATGAGCGACATAACCAACATTAAAAAAGCATTAGACGATGGTTGGGTTGTAACATTTCCGCAAGGTACAACAACACCTTTTAAGCCTATTAGAAAAGGAACTGCTCATATTATCAAACAGTATAAACCTGTAGTTGTTCCTATAGTAATTGACGGTTTTAGAAGAAGTTTTGATAAAAAAGGATTAAGGATTAAGAAGAAAAACGTCTATCAAACTTTTGAAATTAAAGAGACTTTACAAATAGATTATGAAAATGAATCTATTGCAGATATTGTTGAAAAAATCGAATACGCTATAGAGCAACATCCTTCATTTTTAAAGGTAATTCCTGAAGAAGAATTATTAGCTCAAGAAGAGTTAAATAAACAAAGAGAGTTTTTAAGTTAAGTCTTTTTTAATAAAGCTATTTTAATTTAACCGAACCCTTACAAACATCACCTTCTTCTATACCAGTAAGCCATTCCTTTAAGGTTTGTGTTCTTTGTTCTGTTAAAGATTTTAAATAATAGGATACACACATTGGGTAGACGCTACCGTAGTTATAGCCTTTATTTTCCTTAGGAAATTTCATGTCTAATTCTGCATCTCTAAATTGTATCCAAAGTCTTTGAGATATTTTAAGTTTTTCAATAAACGCTGTATCTGTTTTATATTCAGTTAAAATATTTTGGTATACATTGTTAAGTGTTTTATCTGCTTCTATATACGCTTGTTTAGCAGTAATGTTCATTTCTTGTTGTGTTTGTGAGACACTAAAAAATGAGGTAAAAAACAAGATGGCGGTAATAAATAATTTCATTTTAAATTTCTAAGAAACTAAACTTCTATCTTTTTAAGTTCTTTATAATTTCTATTCAATCGTTTTAATAAGATACCGTAAAGTAGCTTGTAAAATAACCAAATTACCAATGCAAAAATTAGTGTAGCAATTACAAAACTAGTAATCATTACTGCGTATTGCTTAGTTGTAAAATGCTGTAGTTGCGCAACAAGTTCTGGATCGTGAGTTGTGGTATAACTAAAGGCAAAAATCATTGATAAACATACCATTATTAGGTTATAAACCACATAGTATTTAACTACTTTTCTGGTTTTAAGTATGTTTTTCATTAACGTTTTTGCATTATCTGTAACAGATATGCTTTTGTACGATTTAAATAACAGATATACAAAAGCTACAATTACTACGTAGGTAAAAATTGTAATGCCAATAAACAAACTATCTTCATACATACTGTCAAGTTTTTGCTTATAATTATCAGACATTACCATAGGTAATGTATTTATAAGTACCCAAAAAATAAGTTCGGCTATACTAATATAGAATAGTGTTTTTACAATATTAGAAGATTTTTTATGTAACATACAATATAAATCTCCAGCCGATTTTTTTTCGAAAGCAGTATTACTTTTCTGCCAATCTTTCTTTAATAATTCTAATTCATCCATAGTTACGGATTTAAAATAGTTTTAAGCTTAGTTTTTACTCTATTCATTTTCACTCTTGCATTAACTTCGCTTATACCTAAAGTGTCGCTAATTTCCTTGTAATTTTTATCTTCCAGATACAAAAAAACAAGTGCCTTTTCAATATCATTTAATTGGTGTACAGCTTGATACATTAGTTTTAATTGTTCTTCTTCTGTACTATCATATTCTTCTGCACTAATTTTAAATTGTACGGCATCAAACTCTTGTGTTTGTATTTTACGTTTAGACTTACGGTACAATGTTATAGCTGTATTAAGTCCTACGCGATACATCCAAGTTGTAAACTTACTGTCGCCTCTAAATTTTGGGAACGCTTTCCATAATTGAATTGTTATTTCTTGAAACAAATCATTATGCGCATCATAATTATTTGTGTAAAGTCTACATACTTTATGCACAATATTTTGATGTTGCTCTAAAAGCTCGACAAATTTATGTTCTGATGGTTTATCCAATATAATTTAGTTAGTTACTTTATATGTAGCTGCAATAATTGATTTGTTACACAAATTTGAGATTTTTTTTATCCTGTTACAATTCATCTTAAAAAAATAACAGTTCGGTATTTCACTTTTTAAAAACTTAAACTCTTGATAGATATTTGCCTTGTAATTAAAACCAACTATCATGTTTAAATTAATTTTAATATTAATAATTATGTTTACAAATACAATTACAACTAATAATACAAAGAGTTTTAAGGCAAGTAAACATAAACATTTTACTACCTTTAATCAAAATGTAGACTGTAAGTTAGTAAGTAATTTAATGTGTAATTAAATAGAATTTAAAATGCTTAAATTTTTAAAAGAAATAGCTAAAGCCTTTTCTATAGGTGTATTAATTTTTATGGTAAGAGGTATTTTTATGCTTGCCAATAATACAACTGTAGCTTTTGATAAAGCATTGGCTTTAGAGTTTTTTTATAATCAATTGTTTACCGTGTGTTTATACTTGGCTAACGCTTATTTTGTAAGCTATATGTTGGGTAAATACAAGCAAGATTTATTTAAGCTTAATCACCTTTTAGTAGCATTAATATCTTCAATTTGTATATCATTAATCACTATTTTTTTACTAAGATTTTTAATAATCGTATATGGTTTTAATCAAAACACATCTTTATTTTTTCAAAACGAAAAAATGGTGTTTTATTGGATGTCTTTAACCATATCTGTAGTTATAACAGCTATTTTTTATACGATTTACTATATAAAATCTAAGCAAGATACTAAGGTAAAAGAGCAAAAAGTAATAGCAGGAACAGCAAGTGCGAAGTTTGATGCTTTAAAAAATCAATTAGATCCACATTTTTTATTTAATAGCTTAAATGTATTAACCAGTTTAATTGAAGAAAATCCAGACAAAGCACAACAATTTACAACTAGTTTATCAAAAGTATATCGCTATGTTTTAGAGCAAAAAAATAAAGAATTAGTAACTGTAGATGAAGAGTTAAAATTTGCAAGAACTTACATGTCTTTATTAAAAAACAGGTTTGAAGACAGTATAGTTTTTGAAATACCAGAACAAGCCAATAATCCAGAAAGTAAAGTTGTACCATTATCATTACAACTATTATTAGAAAACGCAGTAAAACACAATGTAGTAACAAGTAGCAAACCGTTACACATAAAAATTTATGAAACTAATGGTAATCTAGTTGTAGAAAACAATCTTCAACCTAAACAAATTTTAAAAAAGAGTAGTGGTGTAGGATTAGCAAATATTAGACAACGTTACCAGTTATTAACAAGCAAAAAAGTAATCATCAATCAAAAAGCAAACAGTTTTGCAGTAGCAATACCTATGCTAACAAAACAAATATCAGTTATGAGACAAACACAATTAACACAATCAAAAATGCACGATAGTTATACACGTGCAAGACAACATGTAGAAGAATTAAAAGGATTTTATTTTAGTCTAGCAGCCTATTGCGTAGTCATTCCTAGTTTAATATTTATATGGTACAAATTTACTCCATTTACAATCCAATGGTTTTGGTTCCCGATGTTTGGTTGGGGATTTGGTCTAACCGTACAAGCCTTTAGAGTATTTGTAAATAATGGCAAATTTGGACGCAATTGGGAAAAGCGTAAAATAGAACAATTTATTAGAGAAGAAGAACAAGAAAACCGTTGGAATTAATCACCAAAACATTAAAAATTATGAAAAACACAGATATACAACCATACAATGATAACTTTTCAAAACAAGAGTTTTTAAAAGAAGAAGCCTATTATAGAGCTAAAGAAAAAGTAAAAAAAATAATAGGATTTTATTGGCACTTAGCAGTTTACATCGTAATTAATGTGTTGATTATTTTAGTAATAGTATTAAATGGCGGACCTTTATGGCACTTTGGTACATTATCTACACCATTATTTTGGGGCGTAGGTTTATTATTTCATTTTCTTGGTGTATTTGGACCTAGAGTGTTCTTCGGAAAAGATTGGGAACAAAGAAAAATTAAAGAGTTTATGGATAAAGAAGAATCTATGTGGGAATAGTTAGTTTTCAGTAAGTGATAAGTAGTAAGCAGTAAGCAGTTTATTGCTTCTGTAGCCAATCATCAAACAACCATCAAAAACAATACAAATGAAAGTTATAATTATAGAAGATGAAAAACCATCTGCAAGACGATTGCAACGTATGTTATCTAATTTAGATGTAGAAGCAGAAACACTTTTACATTCTGTTGAAGAATCTATAGATTGGTTTAATAATAATGTACATCCAGATTTAATATTTTTAGACATACAATTAAGTGATGGTTTGTCGTTTGAAATTTTTGAAACTATAGAAATTAACTCGGCTATAATTTTTACCACCGCTTATGACGAGTATGCTTTGCAAGCTTTTAAATTAAACAGTATTGACTATTTACTTAAACCAATTGATGTTGAAGATTTAGAGCAAGCCGTACAAAAGTATAAATCGCGTTTACCACAAAAAACAAATCTATCTATAGATTTTGAAGACATAAAAAAACTATTAGTTAACCCAATAGATAGAACTTATAAAAAACGCTTTTCAATAAAAGTAGGTCAGCATATTAAATTAATTAATACAGACGAAATTGAATGTTTTTATAGCGAAAACAAAGGAACATATTTACACACAACAGATAATCGTAGTTATTTGTTAGAACACTCTTTAGAGGCATTAGAAGACGAAATAGATCCAACGCAATTCTTTAGAGTGAACAGAAAGTTTTACGTCAATATAGAAGCTATTAAAGATATTATAAGTTATACCAACTCTAGGTTACAAATAAAGTTAAAAACCTACAATGAAAGCGAAGTTATTGTAGCTAGAGAACGCGTTAAAGATTTTAAGGAATGGTTAAGTTAACTATTCCTTTTTTTCTTCATCTTCAATACGATTATCGTCAAAAGCACTTGGAAGTAGTTTAGGTATAAACTTTACAACTAATGGTAAAAGTAATGCGCCGCCAGGTAATAAAAATATAGCTAGACTTGGTATAGATTTAAAAATATCCAACAGTTGTTCTTGTACTTTTTTTTGTTCCTCTTTATTTAATTCTCTAATGGTAGATTGTGATAAGAGTAAAACTAATTCTTTACTTTCTGTAAGCTCTTTAGTTAATCGTTTTCCGTTTCTTCTTATTAGTTTTAAAACAAAATTAGACGAGTTGTCATAAAATGTTTTTACTATGTTTTTAGAGCCTAATAAAGGGACATCTTCTTTATATTTTACATAAAACTCTGCAATACTATTTTCGGCTTGATTTACATGCAATTCGTTTAAGTTTAATTGCTTACCAAGTTGTGCTAAAAAGTTAGCTTCACTTTTATCTAAAGTAGCGTCTGTCCATGTTGCCATAGCAGCAAGATCTAAACAATATCGGGCAAAGATTTCGGTTTCAATTTTAGACATAGCATCGTCAAAGCTAAGTACTTTTTCGTGTTCGTATCTTGCAGATTGTTCAAATAAATCAATTAAATTTTTATCGTAATCTGTTTTGTTTTGTTTAGAGTTTAACGTGTTAATTACAATACTTTCTATAATAATTTCGTGATTTTTTAAGAAGTCGTCTGTAATTTTTAAATCGTTTAAATAATTTTTAAACGCTAATACATCTATAAATAAAAGTGCATTAGTTATAAAGTAATTAAAGCTTTTGTTAAGTAAATTATCATCTATTTGTACGCGTTTATTAATTAAGCGTTCAACTTTGTCTTCTTTACTTCCGCTACCTAAAAGTATTTCAATAAACGATGTTTTTTTTTCGTTTAAAGTATTGTAAAACTGGTTTACATCTGTAAAAAAATCGTTTTTACTTGTACTATTTTCATGTACAATTAACAACGCAATAATTAGATTTATTTTACAGATTTCTTCTGTTTCAAAGTCTTTATTTTCTATAAGTTTTGCTACAATTTCTACATTGCTTCCGTATATAAAACCACAATTTCTAAATGCTTCGTAGTAGTTGTCTATACTGGTGTTAGCAAGTGTTTGACTTGGGTTTAAAACCTTAATCAATTTTTTAATCCAACCTGTAGCCGATGGGTTCATTTTTTTCTAGTTCAAAATTTTTGATAAAGATATAGTATTACCGGCATATTTAGGCTTCATTTTCATTTTAACAAAATTTTAATAAAACCTTATGTTAAAAAACTGCGTAGGTAAGATTGAGAACCAAAAATAATAATTAACAAAAATCTCAGACTATGAAAAATTTCAAACTTTTATTAAGTGTAAGTTTAGTAGCAATCTCTGGTTACTTTTTACTTTCTGCAGATCACATAGATGCGCCAGCAGTACAAGGTACATCAAGTGATATTACAGACTTTTATGCCTTTCAGGGAAGCAATACTAATAATTTAGTATTTGCAGCAAATCTTCAAGGACTTTTAAGTCCAGCAAACACAGCAGACGCTGCTTTTGATGAAAATGTATTAATCGAATTTAATATCGATAATACAGGAGACAATGTAGAAGATCTTGTTATTCAAGCCATTCCTAGAGATGGTAAAATGTACTTTTTTGGACCATTTGTTCCATCTAGTACAGGATTAAACAGTATGATTGGTGCTAGTGCAACACAAACTGTTGTAGACATTACTCCTTATGGAGAAGAAGCAATTATTGCTACTAACGGTAACATTAGTGCGTTTGCAGGACCAAGAGACGATCCTTTCTTTATGGATTTTGCTCAATACGGAGAGATTATCGCTGGTAACGCTTCTGGTTTTAATAATCCAGGATCAGACACTTTTGCAGGATCTAACGTGTTATCTGTTGTAATTGAAGTTCCTAAATCTACAATTGGAGGAACAGGAACAATCAATACTTGGGTAGAAGCAAAAACTAAACTATAATATTAACCATAAAGACAAATAAAAATGAAAACTATAAATAAAATTTTAAGTGTAGCTTTTGTAGCATTAGCATTTGTAAGTTGTTCTAGCGATGACGATGCAATGATGCAAGACAATAATCAATACAATCAAGAACCAGATTTTTCTGGAACTTATGGACAAACAGATCAAATGGGTAGACCAGCTGTAAATACAGTATTTGTGTCTTCTTCTTCAAAAGATATGTTTAACACAACTATACCATCACAACAAGGTGCAAATTACCAATCTATGTTTGAAACTAACTTAACAGGTTTAAGTCCAGCATATGCAAATCCTGGTGATCAAAATGCATTAGGTTTAGATGCTCCAACTTTTACAGGTCTATTAGCTACAGATGTTTTAAATGTATCTTTAGACGGAACAACTACTTTCTTTGATGGTACAAATGTATTAACTGGTCGTGCTTTAGCAGACGATGTTATTTCGGTAGAACTACTACTTATTTTTGGAGGTGAAGATGGTACAGAAAACCCAACACTTTCTAATGACAATGTAGATGCTAATGATAAAGAATTTTTATCTACATTTCCTTACCTAGCATCTCCTTGGTAATCTAACTAACTAAGGAGTATAACCCAAAATACTCCTTAGTTTTTCTTCTTTATTGTAAGAACACAAACAACAAACAACAAACAACAAACAACAAACAACAAAAAACTATGAAAACTAATATTATATTGTTATTATTAACAGTACTTTTAACAAGTAGTTGTAAAGACACGCAAAACAAAATCACGCAAACTTCAGATTACGATATCTATCTTTCAAATCCAGAAAATACATCGCTTAAAAAGATAGAAGCCGATTATAATTTCTGGAAAACTAAGCTTAAAAATACCCCAAATCAATATCCATATTTAGCTAAAATTGCTAGCGCAGAAAGTAAACTATTTGCAGCGACTGGAAACATTGATTATTTAAAAAAAGCTGAAGAAAACTTAGTGAAATTAAATACAATTACTAAATATAACAATGCTGGTTACTTACGTAGTTTGGCAAGAAATTACATCTCGCAACATAAATTTAAAGAAGCTTTAGACGTACTTGAAAAAGCAAAAACCAATGGAGAAAACCTTAAAGGCACTCAAAAAATGCTTTTTGATGTACATTTAGAACTTGGTAATTATACCGAAGCAAAAGACTACTTAACCAAAGTTAAAGATTTAAGTGATTTTGGTTATCTAATCAGATTATCAAAATGGAGTGATCATAAAGGCGATTTAGCTTCGGCAATAAAATATTTAGAAAGAGCACAGACAATTGCAGAATCATCTCAATTGGCTGAAATTAAACAATGGACTTATACCAATCTAGCCGATTTTTATGGTCACGACGGTCAAATAGAAAAATCTTATAACAATTATTTAAAAGCCTTACAATTAAATCCTGATGATGCTTATGCAAAAAAAGGAATTGCTTGGATTGTTTACGCACACGAGAAAAATCCAAAAGAAGCAAAGCGTATTTTAGATAGGATAGAAGCACATCATCAATCACCAGATTACCATTTGTTTAAAGCAGAATTAGCAGAATTTGAAGGTCTTGATGAACAAAAAAATATGCACTTAAAAACATATCTAGATGAGGTTAATAATCCAAATTACGGTGATATGTATAATGTGTACACATCTAAGTTATTGGCAGACAGTAATAACGAAAAAGCTGTACAATTAGCAAAAATTGAAGTGCAAAATAGACCAACACCAATGTCTTACGATTTATTGGCTTGGAGCTATTTTAACACAGGTAAAAAGGAAAAAGCTCTAGAAATTATTGATACTTTTGTGGCTAACAAAACTTTTGAACCAGAAGCGCTTTTCCATATGGCAAAAATCTATAAAGCAAACGGACAACAACAAAAAGTAGCAAATCTTAAAAATGAATTGCTAGAAAGTAGTTACGAGCTTGGACCAGTAACCACAAAACAGGTGTCGCTACTTTAAGTCAAAAACAAACAAACTAACAACAAAAAACATGAAAAAAATATTATTACTTTTTGTAATGATAGGGATAACTACATCCTTATCTGCACAAATTAAAGGAACAGTAGTAAGCAATAATCAACCCGTAGAAAATGCTTACGTATATAATCAAACCTCAAAAAGTCATTCGCATTCAAATCAGTTAGGTCAATTTGAAATTAGTAACACTAACGTTGGCGATATACTATTAGTTGGACTTTTAGGTTACGAAAAACAAGAGATTACTTTAACTCAAGATATACTTAATAATCTAATTATTGACTTAAAACCTAAAGCATTTATGTTAGACGAGTTGGTATTATCACAACCAACCGATGTTTTAAATAGTATAGTACAAATAGATTTAGAAACTAATCCAATAAATTCTTCTCAAGAAATTTTAAGAAAAGTTCCAGGATTAATCATTGGTCAACATGCTGGTGGCGGAAAAGCAGAACAATTGTTTTTACGCGGTTTTGATATAGATCATGGTACAGATGTAGCTTTAAGTGTAGATGGTATGCCAGTAAATATGGTATCTCACGCTCATGGACAAGGTTATAGTGACTTACACTTCTTAATACCAGAAACTATTGAGAAAATTAACTTTGGTAAAGGTCCGTATTACTCAGATCATGGTGATTTTAATACAGCTGGTTTTGTAGACTTTAAAACGAAAATCAGCTTAGAAAATAGTACTATTAGTTTTACAGCAGGACAATTTAATACCTTACGTACCTTAGGATTATTCAATCTATTAGATAAAAAAGCATCACAAAATGCTTATGTAGCTTTAGAATATATAGAAACTGATGGACCTTTTGAATCACCTCAAAATTTTGACCGACTTAACCTTATGGGTAAGTACAATGCGTATCTAAACGATAATTCAAAAATAGGATTTACAGTTAGTCATTTTACAAGTAAATGGGACGCATCAGGTCAAATTCCAGTTAGAGAAGTTAATAATGGCAACATTTCCAACTTTGGAGCTATAGACGATACAGAAGGCGGTTACACCAGTAGAAGTAACGCCAATGTACAATTTAGTACCATTTTAGACAATGATATTGCTATGCAAAGCAATGTATTTTACTCTAAATATAATTTTGAATTATATTCAAACTTCACCTTCTTTTTAGAAGATCCTGTAAACGGTGATCAAATCAAACAAAAGGAAAATCGTGATATTTTTGGGTTAAATACTCAATTTAGAAAAGCAGTAAACTATGATAATTTTGACGTTAATTATACTGCTGGATTAGGTTTACGTTTTGACGATATTAAAGATATCGAGTTATCACACACTTTAAATAGAAAAACAACTTTAGATTATATCCAATTAGGAGATGTGTATCAACGTAATATGAATGCTTTTGTCAATACTGAAATTGACTTAGGAAGATTTAGTATTACTCCAGGTTTAAGATTAGAGTATTTCAACTTTCAATATAATAACAAATTAAGTGAAACTTACGATTTGCAAACAAATACAGAAGTTGCTGTGTTGCCAAAACTTAATTTTCAGTTTAATCAAAACGAAAATTTACAATGGTTTTTAAAATCGGGAATAGGTTTTCATTCCAACGATGCTAGAATTGTTTTAAACAACGAAGTTGATAAAGCTTTACCAAAAGCGTATGGTGTAGATTTTGGAAATATCTGGAAACCATCACAAAAAATTGTACTTAATACAACGTTGTGGTATTTGTTTTCTGAAGAAGAATTTGTTTACGTTGGTGATGCCGGAATTGTAGAGCCTAGCGGAAAATCTGAACGTTATGGATTAGATTTAGGCGTAAGATTTCAGTTAAACGATTATTTCTATTTCAATACAGATGCAACGCTTACAAAAGCAAGAAGTCTTGAGGCTGAAAATGGTGAAGATTACATACCATTAGCGCCAGATTTTACTTTGGTTGGTGGATTATCGGTTAAAGATTTTCATAAGTTTTCTGGAGCAATTAACTATAGATATGTTGACGATAGACCAGCAAACGAAGATAATAGCGTAATTGCTGAAGGTTATTTTGTAACCGATTTTAACTTAAACTATAATTTTAATAAACACTGGAAACTTGGTGTTATTATTGAAAATTTATTTGATACAGACTGGAAAGAAACTCAGTTTTTAACAGAGTCTAGATTACAAAATGAAATTGCGCCAGTAGAAGAAATTCACTTTACTCCAGGAACACCTTTTAACTTTAAAACAACGTTAAGTTATTCTTTTTAAAAAAAATATAAAATTTTAAAACCTTACTATTCAAAATTACGTAGGTATAGTAGTTATCGATATTAAGGGAATTGATGACTAAAACTAACAAGTAAGTTTTGTGCTATGAAAAAGTAAGGTTTGTTTTTTGTTAGTTTGTTAGAAATGTCTAAAAGATTATGCTTTTGGGCATTTCTTCTTACAAAAAAAGCACTTCTATTAATTTAGAAGTGCTTTTCGTATTTTATAAATTAATTTATTCTAGTTAGCAGCTAAAGCTCCTAATGTGTATAGTTGTTCTAATGTTGGAGATACACTTCCTCCAGCAGGTTCTAAAGTAATACCAAACGCTTGAGATTTATTAGCGTTTTCTAATTTAAATATTTTGTTGTCGTCTTGTAAAAAGTCGTCTATTGTACCTAAACTAGTTGGCGTTAGTGGATCTAATATTAATGACCATACTTGGTATACCTTACCTTCTGGTGGCTCTGGTAAGCCTTGTAAATCTAGGTAAACTTGATCGTTAGATTCGTCCCAATACACTGTTGCATAGGCATTAGGAAAAGCAGCTTGACCTTCTAAAGGCACTTTAATGATATTTCTATCTCTTATTACGTTAAGTAGATTTTTAGTTTCGGCTAACTTATCTCTAGATTCTTCAATCTGAATTTCTAAAAACTCTTTTTCAGTATTTATTGTTGTAATATCTGTTTCTAGCTGTTGTTTTTGGTTTAAAGTCCAAAATAATCCAGCACCAACAATTACAGCAGCTGCCCAACCAGAATATGTAATCCATTTAGATGTTTTATTTAATGTAACAACTTTAGAATTAGTATTGGTTAAATGATTTTTTATTAATTCGTAATCTATAGGTCTATCTGGAGCAAGGCTATTTGATAGTTTAATTAATGCAGCTTCTATTTGTAAAACTTCCTGTAAAATTTCAGGATGTTTTAGCATTAAATCGTAGACGTCTTTATTTTCTTTTTCAGAAAGTTGTCCAGCTACATAAAGCTCTAAAATTCCAGATGATATATAACTATTTATATCCATATTATAATACTGAGTCTCTTAATTCTTTAATACAATTTCTATTTCGGGTTTTAATAGTTCCTATTGGCATGTTTAGCTCTTCAGAAGCTTCTTTTTGAGTAAACCCTTTAAAATAGAGTAATTCGATTATTTTAATACACTTATCTGCTAATTTATCTACAAACTTTTTAATGCCTATTGCATCGGTTTGATCGTTTAAATTGTCTTTAGTGTGCAATATATCTACGAAATAATCCGAGTTAAGGTTTTGTCCGGACTTTTTAAAAGCTTTAGATCTTGTTTTATCTATAGCTGCGTTACGCGATATATTTAGTAACCACGTAAAAAACCGACCTTTGCTTGCATTGTAAGTATCTGCTTTTTCCCAAGCTTTAATAAATACATCTTGCATAATTTCTTCAGCTATTTCATGATCTCTAACAATGTTAAAAATAACACCGTGCATGCTTTGATTATACATGTTGTATAATTTTTCGAAAGCTTTTTCATCTTTCTTTTGAAATTGGGAAACTAAATAGTCTAATTGCATATAATTAATTTAAATTTTGAGGCCTTATAAATATAAGGATAAAAGCAAAAAAAAATCGCTGTTAGGCGATTTTTTTAATCTTTTAAAAAGTTATTCTATTCTATAATTCCACCACAACTAACGCGTCCGCCAGCAGCTCCTGTTGGTTGTGTTGTAAAATCGTCTGTACCAGCGTGTACAATTATAGCTTTACCTAATATATCTTTATTTGGATCGCCGCAACCAATACACCATTGGTCTGTTTTAAGTGTCTTAGTAGCGTGACCTTTTTCATCTGCGGTTAAATTACCAATATCTCCTTTGTGATAACCTGTATCGCTTCCCCATTTTCCGTGATCAGATCCTGTTGGATTCCAGTGTCCACCAGTACTTTTTCCATCGTCTGAAGAGCAATCTGCTTTTTCATGAATATGAATTGCGTGCGTACCAGGCTCTAAACCACTTATCATAGCAGTAAACTCTACAACGCCATCAGTTTCAGTAAATACAGCAGATCCAGATACATTACTACCGCTTTTTGGTTCTAATTTTAATTTTACTTTCTTAGCGGTTTCTGCTACTGTTTTTTTAGTATCTGTTTTTTTATCGTCTTTACAGCTTACAAAAATTCCTATTGAAAGAGTAAGTATAAATAGGCTTATTTTTTTCATTATTTATAGTGTTTATGGTTAGAAAATGAAAGTTAAGTAGATATTAAAGTTTATGCAAATATCATTAGTTAATAATTCTTTAAATAAGGTTTCTTTAAGAATTTAATCTATTGAAAAGGTCTTAATTTCATTTATAGGTTTTGTCATATTTATTTTTTGAATGGTTTGATAATAAGGTTTAAAAGTATCGTTAAAGAATAGGTTTGTTTTTTCTAAAGCGTTTTTTAAATCTGTTTTAACGTGAGAAATTAAGGTTTTCTCAGTATCTGTAATTCCAGTTTTTCTTGATCCAACATACCATCTAGCTTTACTTAACCTGTCTGACACACTTACGTCTAAGGTCATTGTAATACCTTGTCTTTTATCCTGCTTACCAAGATAAATATCTAAAATTTCATCTATTTTTTTAATAATGTCTTTAGATGCTTTTATTTCTTCTTCATATTTATCTTTATCTAAATCGGTAAGTTCGTTTTTATATTTTTTGGCTAAAGCTTTATTTTCTACAAGTTGTTTTGTGGCGTCTGCAGCAATTTGTTGCAAGTGTTCTAATTGCTTTAAAGTATTGTAAATATCATTGATATGTGCAGTTGAAACCTCTAATCTTGGATCAGATTTTACCGTAATTGTTGTTTCTGAAATTTGATCACCGTATTCTAAAACAGCTTTATAAGTGCCTGGTTTAACATCAACTCCGCTAGGTTCACTTTTTCTTTTTCTTGTTGAACGCGAAGGTCTATCTACACCTTTTTCATCCATATACCACGTCCATTTTTGTAAGCCTTTTTCTTTAGGTGCTTTTTGTTTTAAAGTCCTAATTAGCTTGTTGTTGTCATAGATTTTTAATGAAATTGAATCCCATTTGATCTCTGTTTTATTTTCAGTTTCTAGACTATCTTCTTCAGCTTCATCATTGTTTTCTTCGTCTTTAGTGTCTTCCTTTTTAAAGTCTTTTGGATTAATAAAGTAGCTAAAACGTGCGCCGCTACCACGGTTTTCACCATTAAACATCGCGTCTGCACCAAAACGACTTCCAGTTGGTTGTTGGTAAGCAGCTTGATAAGCAGTTGGAGGATTAAATAAAGTTATGGTTTCTGTTAGTGTGTTTTTATTTTTTGCAATTGCTCTTAACGGTCTAATATCGTCTAAAACCCATGCAGCACGACCAAAAGTACCAATGATTAAATCATGCTCACGAGGATGAATTACCAAATCTTTTACAGATGTAGTAGGGAAGTTGTTCGTCCATTTTGTCCATTGGTTTCCTGCATCTATCGATATGTATAAACCATCGTCTGTTCCTAAAAACATAAGGTTTGGTTCTTCTAAATCTTCAATTATTGCTAACGCATAACTTTTTACATCATTTTGGTCTACAATACGTTGCCAAGTTTTTCCGTAGTTTATTGTTCTGTAAGCATATGGTGTATAGTTAAAACGTCTGTAATCGTTTGCTACTAGCAATGCTTCACCTTTATTTTTGTCGCTTGCTTTTATCTGTGCAATCCAACTTCCTTTTGGTAAACCAGGTAAGTTATTAGATACGTCGTTGTAAGTTTCACCACCGTTTTGTGTGATATGCACTTTACCATCGTCTGTACCAACCCAAAATACATCTTTTTCTACAGGAGACGGTTCTATAACTAATATTGTACAATGGTTTTCTGCACCTGTTGCATCCATAGTTAATCCACCACTTTCGTGTTGTTTTAGTTTTTCTGGATCATTAGTGGTTAGGTCTGGCGAAATTACTTCCCATGTTAAACCTTTGTCTGTGGATTTATGTACAAACTGACTACCAAAATAAATCGTGCTATTATCAAAAGGATCTATATTTATGGCAGCATTCCAATTAAAACGAAGTCTTACATCTTTATCTGGATGTGTTGGTTGTACGGTATAATTATTACCTGTTTTCCAGTCGTAACGACTTACATATCCTTGTTGACTCATGGTCCATCCATATTGTGAGTTATCTCTATCAGGGATAACATCAAAACCATCTCCAAAACTTATTTCTTGCCAATAACTGTTACGAATACCTTGTGCTTTCCATACATAAGCTGGTCCGCGCCATGATCCATTATCTTGCATTCCGCCATAAACGTTATAAGGAAACTCATTATCAACATTAATATGATAAAATTGCGCCACGGGTAAATTGCCAATAAAGCGCCAATTTTTTCCGCCATCTTTGGTAATATTAAGTCCACCATCATTTCCATCAATCATAAAATTACCATTATTAGGATGAATCCACCATGCATGATGATCAGGATGTACACCATTATCTACACCATAAGCAGGCATTAATTGATTAAAATTTTTACCGCCATCTTCAGAAACGTTTATATAAGTAAACACAGAGTAAACACGGTTTTCATTTTCTGGATCTACATAAATTTCAGAATAGTAAAAAGGTCGGTTACCAATATCAGATTTGTCGTTTATTTTTTTCCACTTAAAACCACCATCTTCACTTTTATAAAGCGCATTTTTTTTAGCTTCAACTAAAGCATAAATAACATTAGGTTTATTTTTTGCAATCGCAACACCAATACGACCTAATTCGCCTTTAGGGAAACCATCTTCATCGGTTATTTTTTTCCAAGTTTCTCCACCATCATGGGTAATGTGTAAGCCAGAACCTTCGCCACCAGATTTAAAGAACCAAGGATCGCGTTTATGTTCCCAAAGCGCGGCAATTAATTTGTTAGGATTTGATGGATCCATGACTAAATCTGCAACACCAGTTTTGTTATTTGCAAACAATATTTTGTTCCATGTTTTTCCACCATCGGTAGTTTTAAAAACACCACGTTCTGGATGTTCTCCCCAAGGACTTCCAATAGCGCCAACATAAACCGTGTTAGGATTAGTTGGATCTACAATGACGCGATGGATATGTCTTGTTTTTTCCAATCCCATAAGTTGCCATGTTTTTCCAGCGTCTAAAGATTTGTAAATTCCATAACCGCCATTTAAACTATTTCTAGGATTTCCTTCACCAGTTCCTACCCAAATCACGCTAGGATTTGATTGTTGTATAGCCACAGCACCAATAGATGCAGTCGCTTCTTTTTCAAAAATAGGTTCCCAATTTATGCCACCAGAAGTAGATTTCCAAAGTCCACCAGAAGCAGTTCCAACATACATTACATCTGGATTTTTATGTACAACATCTATAGCAGTTACACGACCAGACATTCCACCAGGACCAATATTTCTAGGTTTCATATTTTTAAATAAATCCAAGTTTATTTCTTGAGAAAAACCTGATAACGAAATCATTAAGAGTAGTAAAAGGGAAAGTTTTTTCATTGTAATAAAATTAGTTAGGCATAAAGTTAAACAACAAAATATTAAAAAGCTGTTAAGGCGTTTAAATTCATTTTAAAATATTGTATTTTTATAGTGCAATGAAAAACGAAAAAACACATAGAAAAGGCTTTGTTTTTAAACCTTACGAAGCACCTTCGCAAACACCTTTCGAAAAACTTTTTGAAATTTTTAAAGAGTTAATTACACATACTTCTGGTGATTTTGATGAAGCTATAGATTGGTTAAGACAACTTGATGACGAGTATAACTTAACCACAGCAGAGTATACTATAGACGATTTTATTGAAGACCTTAAAAAGAAAGGTTACATAAGAGAAGAAATTAAACCTGACGGAAAAAAAGGTAACGCCATCACTGCTAAAACCGAAAGAGCTATTAGGCAATCTGCTTTAGAGCAAATTTTTGGGAATATTAAAAAGAGTGGTAGCGGAAACCACAAAAGCAAGAGTATTGGAGTAGGAGACGAGCATACTGGCGATTTTAGAGCATACCAATTTGGTGATAATTTGGATAAAGTTTCGGTTACTGAAAGTTTGAAAAATGCGCAAATCAATCATGGTATTGGTAATTTTAATCTTACTGAAAACGATTTGGTTGTAGAAGAAACTAACCATAAATCACAAATGAGTACCGTATTAATGATAGACATTAGTCACAGTATGATTTTGTATGGTGAAGACCGAATCACGCCAGCTAAAAAAGTTGCTATGGCGTTAGCCGAATTAATAACTACCAGATACCCAAAAGATACTTTAGATATTTTGGTTTTTGGTAACGATGCTTGGCCAATAAAAATTAAAGATTTACCATATTTAAATGTTGGTCCGTATCACACAAATACAGTTGCTGGTTTGCAATTAGCAATGGATTTATTAAGACGAAAACGAAACACAAATAAGCAAATTTTTATGATTACAGACGGTAAACCAAGTTGCTTGCGTTTACCAGATGGGACTTATTATAAAGATAGTAACGGACTAAATCCATACATTACCAATAAGTGTTATGCTATGGCGCAACAAGCCAGAAAATTACATATCCCAATCACTACATTTATGATAGCTCAAGACCGTTATTTAATGCAATTTGTAAGAGAGTTTACGCAAGCCAATCAAGGAAAAGCATTTTATACAGGCTTAAAAGGTTTGGGCGAAATGATTTTTGAGGATTACGAAACCAACAGAAAAAAAAGAATTAGAAGATAAAAGCTAAAATGAAAATAGAAAACATAACAACTTTAGGAGAACTAAAAAAATCAGGTTATCAATCTAAATCTATAAAAGATGAATTAAGAGATAATCTAATAGAAAAAATAAAAATTAAAGAAACCATTTTTAACGGTGTTCATGGTTATGAAAACACAGTAATTCCAGAATTACAACGTGCCATTTTATCAAGACATAACATTAATTTGTTAGGATTACGTGGTCAAGCAAAAACACGATTAGCACGACTAATGTTGACTTTGTTAGACGAATATATTCCTGTTGTTGAAGGTAGCGAGATTAATGACGATCCGTTACAACCCATTTCAAGATACGCTATTCAATTAGTTGAAGAAAAAGGAGACGATACACCAATTAGTTGGTTACATAGAAGCGAGCGTTTTGCCGAAAAATTAGCAACACCAGATGTTACCGTAGCAGATATTATAGGTGATGTTGATCCCATAAAAGCAGCCAATTTAAAATTAAGTTATGCAGATGATCGTGTTATTCACTACGGAATGATTCCACGTGCTAACCGTTGTATTTTTGTGATTAACGAGTTACCAGATTTACAAGCCAGAATACAAGTAGCGTTATTTAATATTTTGCAAGAAGGTGATATTCAAATTCGTGGTTTTAAGCTAAGATTGCCATTAGATATGCAATTTATCTTTACCGCAAATCCAGAAGATTATACAAATAGAGGTAGTATTGTAACGCCTTTAAAGGATAGAATTGGCTCGCAAATATTAACGCACTATCCTAATGATATAGAAACCGCAAAGACTATTACACAGCAAGAAGCAAAATCAGATACGAGACAACAAGAGGCTATTTACGTACCAGAATTAGCAAAAGATGTTTTAGAACAAGTAGTTTTTGAAGCAAGACATAGTGATTTTATAGACGAAAAAAGTGGAGTGAGCGCACGTTTAAGTATTACAGCTTATGAAAACTTATTAAGTGCTGCCGAACTAAGAGCATTAAAAAATAATGATGAAAAAACAGCTGTGCGATTATCTGATTTTCTAGGAATTATCCCTGCAATAACAGGTAAAGTAGAGTTGGTTTATGAAGGCGAACAAGAAGGCGCAGCAAATGTGGCTTATAATTTAATTGGTGAAGCGGTTAAAACATTGTTTATTCAATATTTTCCTGAAATTGAAAAACTTAAAAAACCAGATGATATTGGTCCATATGATGATATTGTATCTTGGTTTTTTAACCAATCTGATGGTTTTGAGTTACTTGATGATTTAAGAGATAAAGAATATAAATCGTTACTAGAAGCTGTTTCGCCTTTAGATGATTTAATTGCAAAACACCAATCAAATTTAAGCAAAGAAGATAGCTACTTTATGAAAGAGTTTGTGCTTTGGGCTTTAGTAGAATATAAGCAATTGAGTAAATACAGATTTACAAAAGGAATTCAATTTAAAGATCCTTACGGAAGTTTTATTAGTGGTATTTAATAAAGTTACCAATCACTACGAGATTTAATATTAGCATCGCAGAGTTTTATAATCTCTGCGATTCTTTTTTGTCTAGTTTCATCAAGTTTAGCTTGGTTTAACCAATATAAATAACTTTTTCTATAAGAAGGCGCAAAGTTATTATAGTTGTCTAATGCTTGAGGATTTGTATTAAATGCTATTTGTAAATCTTCCGGAATAATACCGTTTTCTACATCATCTAGAGCAGTCCAACTTCCGTTTTGTTTAGCAGTTTTAATGGTGTCTAATCCACTGTTGTGCATTAAATTTTCTGCTTTCAACTCAACGATATATTTTTTATTCAAAGCACTCCAAACACTTTTTGGATTTCTAGGTGAAAAGCGTTGTCTTCGTTTTCCGTTTCCTAAACTTTTAACGGTACTATCTATCCAACCATAACACAAAGCTACTTTTACAGCTTCTTCCCAACGCATACTTTCGTTTTCATGGTCTACTTTAAAGAAGATTAAGTAAATACCAGAGGAAGAATTGTGGTTATCATGTAACCATTCTCTCCAGTCGTTATCTGTTTTAAAATAATGTTCTTCCAAAATTGAAGTTAGATTTTTTCAACATTAAGATAAAAATCTTTCTTTACACTAATTGAAGAATTAGATGAAGGAATTTTAATAGTTTTCCATTCATTAGTTGGGTTGATCCAATGTTCTTTTTCAACAATATTAATTAGTAAAGGCATTTTAAAATTGTCTACAGTATTAGAAAATCTGAATTTTAGAGTTTTATTTTCAACCTTGTATTCAAACACAGGAATTTTAGTTGTGCGTAAATATTGATTAAAGAAACCTGTTAAATCTAAACCAGTTTCTTCAGCTAAACAATTTTCAATTTGTTGTGTTGTGACAGTTTGGTGATAGAATTTTTTATTTAACGTCCTTAAAATCTGACGCCATTTTTCGTCGTTATTCACCATAGTTCTTAAGGTATGAAGCATATTAGCACCTTTGTAATACATGTCTCCAGATCCTTCATTGTTTACATTGTAGTGTCCAATTAATGGTCTGTCGTTTTGTATGCTTCTTCTTGTTCCAATCACATATTCCGATGCAGCTTGTTTACCATAGTAATAATCCAAAAACAAACTTTCTGAATATGCCGTAAAGCTCTCATGAATCCACATATCGGCAATATCAACGTTTGTAATATTGTTGGCAAACCATTCATGTCCAGCTTCATGAATAATGATAAAATCAAATTTTAATCCCCAACCTGTACCAGACAAATCGTTACCTAAATAGCCTTTTAAATATTGATTTCCGTAGGTAACAGAACTTTGATGTTCCATACCTAAATATGGTACTTCAACTAGCTTAAAACTATCCTCGTAAAATGGATACGGACCAAACCAATGCTCAAAAGCTTTCATCATTTTTGGAGCATCTGTAAAGTGTGTTTTGGCTTTGTCTAAATTGTAATTTAGTACGTAATAATTCATGTCTAAATTACCTTTTTCACCTTTATAAACTTCTGAAAAATTAGCGTAATCACCTATGTTAATATTAACTCCGTAATTATTAATTGGGTTATTTACAAACCAGTGATATGTTTTTGTTTGATCATCTTTTTGTTCAACTTTTCTAAGTCTTCCGTTGGAAACATTCGTTAATTTTTCTGGGACATTTACACTAATAAGCATGCTGTCTACCTCGTCATACATATGATCTTTATTTGGCCACCAAACACTTGCACCAAGTCCTTGACAAGACGATGCTATAAAATGATTACCGTTTTTATCTTTTTTCCAAGAAATACCGCCATCCCAAGGCGCACGAACAGCTTCACGTGGTTGACCTTCATAATAGGCAACGATGCTATTTACTTCTCCTATTTTTTGAGTGTTTTTAAGTGTGACAAAATGAGCATTTCCATCATGTTTAATATCAAGTTGTTCTCCATTTTGAGTCACTTTAGTCAACTGTAAAGGCGGTTGCAAATCTATTTGCATGACTTGATATGGTTGTAACACTTTGTATTGAATGGTGTTTTTACCCGAAATTGTTTTGGTTTCTGGCTCTACTTTTATATCTAAATGGTAATACGATAAATCCCACCATTCGCGTTCTGGTGTAATGCTTCCGCGAAGTGTATCTTGTCGAGTAAAATCTTTCTTTTTATGAAGTAATTGTGCGTGCGATATTGTAAATGCCAAGCAGCAAAAAGCAAATGTGAAAATTGATTTCATTTAATAAATTATTGTTGCGTAAAATTAACTAATAAATCTCTGACTTTGTCTGTATCTTTTACGTAATATTTTGCTTTTGTTTTTTTAAATCCAACTTTAACAGAATAGGTGTTTTCTGGTAAATCTTCAAACATATACTCATCTGTCCAATCATCACCAATTGCAAACACAAAATCGTAGTTAGCTTTTGTTAACCAGCGTGAGGTTGCACGACCTTTGTTAACGCTACTACTTTTAATTTCGATGACTTTATTTCCTTTTAAAACAGATAAATCGTTGTTAGCAATTAAATGTGTTAGAACTGTGTTTAATTCTATAGTTCTTATTTGTGCTAATTCTGGATCGGCTTTGCGGTAATGCCAAGCTAACGAGTATTTTTTTTGTTCGATAAATGTTCCAGGAGTACGATCTACAAAGGTTTGAAGTATAGGCTGTATGTTGTCCATCCAGTTAGTTTTTAAGATTTCTAACATTTGCCAATCGTCTTTTTTAGCCTTTAACCATACACCATGATCTGTAATTAAATTGTAAGATTTTTCTGCAAACCAGTCTTCAAAAGTTTCGCGATCGCGACCACTAACAATAACTACATCTGTATTCTCTGTTTGATTTAATTGGTCTAAAAGCTGTATTAATTTATCGTCTGGTTTTGCATCTTGAGGATTGTCTTTAAATCCAACCAAAGTACCATCATAATCTAAAAATAAAAGCTTTCTTTTAGCTTGTTTAAAGTCTGAAATCATAGTTGCTTGATGGTCTTCATCCATTTTTTTTGCAACAATTGTTTTACCTATTTTTTTGGTGTCGTTTAAGGATTTCATAAACTCTTCTGCCCATTTTTCTACGCTGTAACGTTGTAGACGTTTTTGAAGAATTTTTATTCTTTTAGATTGCTCTTCAGCAGGCATTTCAATAGCATGTTTTAAAGTATCAGCAAGCTGTTCGAAGTTATTAGGATTAATAAGTAATGCTTCGTTCATTTCTTTAGATGCACCAGCCATTTCACTTAAAATTAAAACACCATCTTGATTTACACGTGTTGCGATGTATTCTTTAGCAACAAGATTCATACCGTCTCTTACTGGCGTAATTAATGCAATTTGTGATGAGGTGTATAAATCTATTAAATTATCAAAAGGCATAGATCTATAAAAATACCAGATTGGCGTCCAACTAACGGTAGAAAATTCTCCGTTAACACGACCAACAAGTTCGTCTGTTTCTCGTTTCAATTTTTGATATTGAGGCACGTCAGAACGTGACGGAACAGCCAACATTACTAACCTTACTTTTTCTTTAAACTGCGGATATTTGTTAAGGAAATATTCAAAAGCGCGAATACGATTTGGAATACCTTTGGTATAATCCATACGGTCTATAGATAAGATTAATTTGGTATCTGGACCAGCTTGAATATGATCATCTAAACGTTTTTGAAGCTCGGATTTTTCGGTATTTGATTGATTTAAATGAGAAAGCGCTGCGTTATGAAATTTATTATAATCTATTCCCATTGGGAATGAATCTACCTTAACAACACGGTCTAAATATGAAATTTCGTTAAACTGAACATCTAATCTTAAAATTCGTTTTACCGAACTTAAAAAGTGACGCTCGTAATCATACGTATGAAACCCTAAAAGATCGGCTCCAAGCATACCGTGCAGCAATTCTTCACGCCAAGGAAATGTTCTAAAAATTTCATAAGACGGATAAGGAATATGTAAAAAGAAACCAATGGTTGTATTTGGTTTTTTGTCTTTTATAAGCTTTGGCAGTAACAGTAATTGATAATCATGTACCCAAACTGTGTCACCATCTTCGATATTTTCTAAAATAACATCGGCAAATTTTTGATTAACGGTTTTGTAAGCTTCCCATTGGTCGTTATCAAACTCGGTATATTCCATAAAATAATGAAATAAAGGCCAAAGGGTTTTGTTGCTAAATCCGAAGTAAAAATTGTCTACATCATCTTGTGTTAACGGAACTGTCGCGCATTTTGCTTTAGTAACTTCTTTATTCACTTGATTAGACAAGTCTTTATCTAATTCTTCTTCGGTCAATCCAGACCAACCAATCCAAATACCATTTCCTTCTTCATGAACCGATTTTAAACCTGTTGCTAAACCACCAACACTAGGTTTTATGTTTAAAGCATTATTCTCTATTTTAACTTGTAATGGCAGTCTATTTGATACAATAATTGTTTTATTCATTAGGTTTTGCTTTGGTTTAAAGATTAGATTTTCGTTAATTTAATGAAAAATAGATAGTAAACATCATAAAACAAAAGATTTGGGAAATAATTTAGATTACGGTATAGTAGGAAATTGTAGAAGTGCAGCATTAATATCAAAAACAGGATCTGTAGATTGGTGTTGTTTGCCAGAGTTTGATTCGTCCTCAGTTTTTGCTAAATTATTAGATGCTAAAATTGGAGGTGAATTTGAAATATTGGTGTCTGAGGATTATCATATAACCCAAGCGTATATTGATAAAACCAATATTTTGGTAACCACTTTTACTAACGGAAAGGATTGTTTTGAAGTTCATGATTTTATGCCAAGATATCATAAACAGAATGGTGGTTATTATTATCCGCCTGAATTAATTAGGTATTTTAAATTAATCTCTGGACAGCCAAAATTTAAAATTAATTATAATCCTAAATTAGAATACGCTAAAGGCGAAACTAATACTTACATAAAACCAAATTTTATTGCTAGCTTAACTTATGGAGATAAGTTTGACACGTTATTTTTATATACATCCTTTGATAAACAAGCAGTATTGGATAAAGAGTTTATTTCTTTAAAAACCAATGGGTTTTTCTTAGTTGGTTATAATGAAAAAATATTTGAACCAACCGTTGAAAATATATATTTAGAACATCAACGCACCAAAGTATATTGGTTAGATTGGATAGATAAAACACCAAAATATAGACAATATAACGCAGAGATTTTAAGAAGCGCATTGACATTAAAATTATTATCCTACGATAAATCTGGTGCTGTACTTGCAGCAGCTACAACATCTTTACCTGAAACTATTGGTGAAGTAAGAAATTGGGACTACCGTTTTTGTTGGATTAGAGATGCTTCTATGGTGATAAAAGTAGTGTCACAATTAGGTCATAAAAATATGGCTAAGCGTTATTTAAATTTTATTATTGATTTGATTCCTGATAAAGATGAAAAACTGCAAATCATGTACGGAATTAACAAAGAAAAAACATTAACCGAATATAGTTTAGATCATTTAAGTGGTTATCAAAACTCTAAACCTGTACGTGTTGGTAATGCAGCATATAAACAAAAGCAAAATGATATTTACGGTATTTTAATGGATGTAATCCATCAACAATTCGAAATATTTTCTGTAGATATTGAAAATACTGAACAACTTTGGACAATTACCAAAGGAATTGTTTGGGTAGTTAATAAACACTGGCAAGAACCAGATAAAGGGATTTGGGAATTTAGAGGAGAAGATAGGCATTTCACTTTTTCTAAAGTGTTATGTTGGGTAGCTATAGATCGCGCTATTAAAGTTGCCGAAATACTAAATAAAACCCATAAACTTAATAAGTGGAATATTATTAAAGATGACATTAAGAAGGATATTTTAGATAATGCTTGGAACGCTTCTGTTAATGCATTTACACAATCTTATGGAAGTACAGATTTGGATGCATCTGTGTTATTAATGGAACCTTATGGATTTATAGATGCTAAAGATGAAAAGTATGTAAATACTGTAAAAGCAATAGAAAAAGATTTAAGTAATGATGGTTTACTTTACAGATATAAAAATAAAGACGATTTTGGTTTACCGTCTTCTTCATTTACAATTTGTACGTTCTGGTTTATAAACAGTTTGTATAAGATAGGCGAGGAGGAAAAAGCTAAAGCTATGTTTGATAAGCTATTGTCTTACAGCAATCATTTAGGATTGTTTAGTGAAGATATAGACTTTAAGACTAAGCGTTTGTTAGGTAATTTCCCGCAAGCGTATTCACATTTAGCTTTAATTGAAACAGCGATTAACTTGTCTAATGTTACAACAGATGAAAAAGTAAAAAGTAGTATAGCTAATTAAACAAAAAAAGGACTTCAATTTTGAAGTCCTTTTTTATTATCTAAATACTTTATTAGGAAAAACAACGGGACTTTCAAAACCGTCTTTTCCTACAGCAGCAATCCCAAAAAAGAAGTTATCTATAACAATACCTTCTAAAGTAAATTCGGAAACATCACCTACATATCTACTATAATCCCAAGTAGGAGAAGTAGTGTCTCTCCAATATATTTTATAACCAATTGCACCTTCAACTTTATCCCATTTAAATTTAGCTGAAGGTTCTACAATACCACCAATAGCAACGTTTTTTGGAGCTGGCGGCGCAGAAGCTAAACTAGCCATGTTTATAGCATTAACAGCAGTTAGTTTTTTAGCATATTCAAAATTAACGTGATCAATTACATCACCATATTTAATTCCGTTTTCCTCACGAATATCTTGATGTTGTTGATTGTAGTTTTCATGTGCTTCCATAATTCTAATACCTGCAAAACCTAAATCGTTAAAAGGTCTGTGATGTCCACCACGACCAAAACGGTCTAATCTATAAACCATCATAGGATTCATTTCTGGCATATATGTTTTTACTGTTTTGTGTACATATCTAGCTAATTGTCTTGATATACCATCAACTTCGCCACCATAAAAACGTCTAAGTTGTCTTTCTCTTTCTGTTTCGTTTGCAGGAACAGGTTCAGAAAAAATTCTGAAAGTACGATTGTCTATTACTCCATCAACTCCTTTGATATTTCCAATCATGTCATTGTTAAGTATACCAATAATATCCCAATTGTTTTCTTTAGCATAATTAGCTAAACCACTACCTCCAAAAAGACCTTGTTCTTCACCGGAAAGACCAACGTAAACAATACTACTTTCAAATTGATAATTAGAAAGGACTCTTGCAGCTTCAATAGTTCCAGCCATACCAGATGCATTATCATTTGCTCCAGGAGCATCAGTGGTAAAGTCCATAGTATCACTAGCTCTAGAGTCTATA
Organism: Mesoflavibacter profundi; assembly: GCF_014764305.1. Lineage (NCBI taxonomy): Bacteria > Pseudomonadati > Bacteroidota > Flavobacteriia > Flavobacteriales > Flavobacteriaceae > Mesoflavibacter > Mesoflavibacter profundi. The sequence goes on along the minus strand of NZ_CP061703.1, from coordinate 129,543 downwards.
TCTCCACTCATTATAATATATCGATTAGGATATTTTGTTCCTTTTTGAACCGCAACAACATTTACAACCCAAGCATCATGTGGTACACGATTATTACCATCTTTATTCACAAAATCTTTTTGATAAAAAACATTAAGACAGTTATTACAGTTTTTAGATATAGTTTCAAATTCAGATTTTATCCAACGTCTTGCGGCTCCAATTCCTCTAGTATTAGAAATAGTATCACTAAACGTATTTCTTGTTCCAAAACTTACTAATGTTTGTATATCTTTTTCTATTCTTTTTGCTGAAACAGAATCGATAATATCATAAATCTTTTGGCTAGTTTGGCCTATAGAAAAGTAAGTAAATAACAGTAGAGGAAGAATAATTATTTTTTTCATTTTAGAATTTTTCACTAAAATACTAAAATAAAAAGCTGATTCAAATACTTGAACCAGCTTTTAAAATTAAAACTAAAACTCAATTAATAAAATTAGAAACAATACTTGTTTTCCGCTTTTACTTTTTCTGCAATTTCATTCCTTAATGCTACTACATTAGGGAAGTTTTGATACTTAGTGAAACGTTTAAGTCCCATAAGCATCATGCGTTGTTCGTCACCTTCTGCAAAAGAAATTATAGCTTCTTTTCCTTTAGTTTCTATAGTTTCTACTGCGTGGTATAAATATAATTTTGACATAGCAATTTGTGTAGCTTGTGCATCTTCGCCAAAGCGTTTTGCATTTTTCTCTGTACGTAAAATTGCAGATTCTGCCATATAAACTTCAATTAAAATATCTGCTGCAGCTGCTAATAATTGTTGGTGATTCTCTAAATCTGGTCCAAATTTTTGTACTGCTGCTCCAGCAACCATTAAAAATACTTTTTTAAGCTTAGCAATCATTGCTTTTTCTTCTGAAAGTAGAGCAGAATAATCTGGTGTATCAAAAGAAGGAATACCCATTAGTTCTTCCTGTACTTTCATTGCAGGACCTAATAAATCAACATGACCTTTCATCGCTTTCTTTACTAACATTCCAACAGATAATAATCTGTTAATTTCGTTAGTACCTTCATATATTCTTGCAATACGTGCGTCTCTCCAAGCAGCTTCCATTGGTGTTTCTTCAGAAAATCCCATTCCACCAAATACTTGTATACCTTCGTCTGCACAATTTTGTACATCTTCTGATACTGCGACTTTTAAGATTGAACATTCTATAGCATATTCTTCTACACCTTTAAGCTCTGCTTCTTGATGTGTATTTCCTGATGCTTCACGAATAGCAATACGATCTTCAATATTTTTTGAAGCTCTATATGTAGCAGATTCACCTACATAAGTGTTAGTTGCCATTTCTGCTAACTTTATTTTTATAGCTCCAAAGTCTGCAATTGGAGTTTTAAATTGTTTACGTTCGTTAGCATATTGAACAGCTGTAGTTGTGATACGTCTTTGAGAATCTAAACAAGCAGCTGCTAATTTAATACGACCAACGTTAAGTGCATTCATTGCGATTTTAAATCCTTCGCCACGACCTGCTAGCATATTTTCTGCAGGAACTTCAGTATCATTAAAGAATACTTGACGTGTAGAACTTGCGCGGATTCCTAATTTATGTTCTTCTTCACCTAAAGTGATTCCGTTAGGATTATTTTTATCATATTCTACGATAAATCCTGTAATGTTTTTATCGTCTTCAATTCTAGCAAAAACTATCATTACGTTACAGAAACCTGCGTTAGAAATCCACATTTTCTGTCCGTTGATTTTGTATGTTTTACCATCTGCAGAAAGCTCTGCAGTAGTTTTACCAGAATTTGCATCAGATCCAGCACCAGGTTCGGTTAAACAATACGCACCAAACCATTCACCAGATGCTAATTTAGGTACATATTTTTGTTTTTGTTCCTCTGTACCGTATAATGTAATTGGCATAGTACCAATTCCAGTATGTGCACCAAAAGCAGTACTAAAAGATCCTGTACCAGAAGAAATATAATCACAAGTTAAAACTGTTGATACGAATCCTAATCCCATTCCGCCATAAGCCTCAGGAACAGCAACGCTTAAAAAGCCCATATCTCCAGCTTTACGCATTACTTCTTCTGTTAAAGCATAATCTTTAGCTTCAAAACGAGGTTTGTTAGGTATAATTTCACGGTCATTAAACTCGATAACCGATTCTTTCATCATTTGTTGTTCTTCTGAAAAATCTTCAGGAGTGAAAATATCTTCACAATTTGTTTCTTTTACTAAGAATTGACCGCCACGTAGGATGTCTTTTTCAGTTTCTGCCATTTTATTGTATTGTATTAAGTTCTTCTAGTTTAAAAATTCAAAAATTCCACAAGCACCTTGACCAGTACCAACGCACATGGTTACAGCGCCATATTTACCTTTCATGTCACGTTTGCGCATTTCGTCAAATAATTGTACTGATAGTTTTGCACCTGTACATCCTAATGGATGACCTAATGCAATTGCACCTCCGTTAACATTTACGATATCTGGATTTAAATCTAACTCTCTAATTACAGCTAATGATTGTGATGCAAAAGCTTCGTTAAGTTCTATTAACCCTAAATCAGATTGTTTTAATCCTGCTTGTTCTAATGCTTTTGGAATTGCTTTTACTGGTCCAATTCCCATAATTCTTGGTTCTACACCAGCAGCAGCGTAATTTACTAATCTTGCAACAGGCTCAAGATTTAATTCTTTAACCATATCTTCACTCATAACCATAACAAATGCAGCACCATCACTCATTTGAGATGAATTACCAGCGGTTACACTTCCGTTCGCAGCAAATACTGGTCGTAATTTTGCTAAAGCTTCTACATTAGTCCCTTTTCTAGGACCTTCATCTTTTGTTACAGTGTATGTTTTAGTTGCTTTTTTACCGTTTTCATTTAAATAAATTTGCTCTACATCTATTGGAACAATTTGATCTTGAAAACGATTTTCTGCTAAAGCTCTTAAAGCTTTCATATGTGAATTGTAAGCAAATTCATCTTGATCTTTACGAGATACTTTAAATTGATTAGCAACTGCTTCTGCAGTATTACCCATTCCCCAATAATAATCTTCGTGACCAGCTTTTACAGTGTCGTAATTTAGTTCTGGTTTAAAACCTGTCATTGGTACACTACTCATACTTTCTGATCCACCAGCAATAATACAATCTGCCATTCCTGCTTGGATTTTAGCAGTTGCAATACCAATAGTTTCTATTCCTGAAGAACAAAAACGGTTAACGGTTACACCAGGAACATCTACACTGTTTAATCCGATTAATGAGATAAAACGTGCCATATTTAAACCTTGCGATCCTTCTGGCATTGCGTTACCAACTATAACATCGTCAATACGTTTTACGTCAAGATTTGGTAATTCTTTCATCATGTGCTGAATCACTTCTGCACCTAACTCGTCTGCTCTTTTAAAACGGAACACGCCTCGTGGTGCTTTACCAACTGCTGTTCTGTATGCTTTTACTATATATGCTTGTTTCATTTTTGTCTGTTTTCTAATTACGAAGTGGTTTACCTGTTTTTAACATGTGCTGAATACGCTCTAAAGTCTTACGTTCTGTACATAGACTTAAGAAAGCTTCGCGTTCTAGATCTAATAAATATTGCTCACTTACTTTAGTTGGTTCTGATAAATCACCACCAGCCATTACGTAAGCTAATTTGTTAGCTATTTTTTGATCGTGTTCACTAATGTAGTGGCTTGCTTCCATTGCATCTGTTCCTACTAAGAACATACCTAATGCTTGTTTACCAAGTACTTTAATGTCCTTGCGTTTTACAGGTTGCGTGTAGCCTTGATCTGCCATTAATTTAGCGTGTGCTTTAGCTGTAGCAATTTGTCTGTCTTTATTAACAACAACAATATCTTTTCCTTTTTGTAAAACACCTAAATCAAATGCTTCGTAAGCTGAAGTTGACACTTTTGCCATACCGATAGTTAAGAAATACTCTTGAAGTGTATTTAACTCAACATCACCTTTTTTGAAAGTATCTTGAGCTCTTAAAGCCATTTCTTTAGATCCGCCACCACCTGGAATTACACCAACTCCAAATTCAACTAATCCCATATAAGTTTCTGCAGCAGCAACAACTTTATCAGCATGAAGTGATAATTCACATCCGCCACCAAGTGTCATACCATGTGGTGCAGAAATAGTAGGAATAGAAGAGTAGCGCATGCGCATCATCGTATCCTGGAAGTACTTGATCGCCATATTAAGCTCGTCATACTCTTGTTCTGCAGCCATCATAAAAATCATTCCGATGTTTGCTCCAACAGAGAAGTTTGCACCTTGGTTACCAACCACTAAACCAGCAAAATCTTTTTCAGCTAAGTCTATTGCTTTATTTAAACCAGCAAGCACGTCGCCACCAATCGTGTTCATTTTAGATTGGAATTCAACATTTAAAATTCCGTCACCTAAATCTTCAACAACTACACCAGAGTTTTTGAATACCTCGTTAGATTTTCTGATGTTATCTAATATGATGAAACTATCTTGTCCTGGTACTTTTTCTTGTGCTTTCTTATCAATATCGTAGAAATACGTAGCTCCATCTTTTACTGTGTAAAACGATGTGTTACCAGAAGCAACCATATCATTTACCCAAGCTGCTGGTGTTTTTCCTTCAGCTTTCATAATTTCAAGACCTTTTTCTACACCAATTGCATCCCAAATTTGGAAAGGACCATGTTCCCAACCAAATCCAGCTTTCATTGCATCATCTATCTTATATAATTCGTCTGAAATTTCAGGAATACGATGTGATACGTAAGCAAACATTGCAGCGAAGTTTTTGCGATAAAATTCACCAGCTTTATCTTTTCCTTTTACTAAAATTGGAAAACGGTCGATGACTTTATCTACAGTTTTTGTTAATTCTAGAGTAGGGAAAGAGGCTCTTTTTTTAGAGCGATAGTCTAATGTATCTAAGTCTAATGATAAAATTTCGCTTTTACCATCGTCTGTTTTAACTTTTTTATAAAATCCTTGACCTGTTTTACTTCCTAACCATTTGTTTTCCATCATGGTATTGATGAAATCTGGTAATTTGAAAAGCTCATGTGCTTCGTCATTAGGACAGTTGTCGTAAATTCCGTTAGCTACATGTACTAAAGTGTCTAATCCAACAACATCTACCGTACGGAAAGTTGCTGATTTTGGACGACCAATAACAGGACCAGTTAATTTATCAACTTCTTCAACAGTTAAGCCTAATTCTTTTACTTGATGAAATAACGATTGAATACCAAAAATACCAATACGGTTACCAATAAAAGCAGGCGTATCTTTAGCGATTACAGATGTTTTTCCTAAAAATTGTTCACCATAACCGTTTAAGAAGTCCAAAACGTCTTGAGATGTTTTAGGTCCAGGGATTACTTCGAATAATTTTAAGTAACGTGCTGGATTAAAGAAGTGCGTTCCGCAGAAATGCTTTTGGAAATCTTCGCTGCGTCCTTCACTCATAAACTTAATAGGAATACCAGATGTATTTGATGTAATTAAAGTACCTGGTGTACGGTGTTGTTCTAGTTTTTCAAATACTTGCTTTTTAATGTCAAGTCTTTCTACAACTACTTCCATAATCCAATCTACATTTGCCACTTTTGCAATATCATCTTCAAGATTACCAGTTGTAATTCTGTTTGCAAAATCTTTGTGATAGATTGGTGATGGTTTAGATTTTAATGATGCAGCTAATGCAGTGTTTACAATACGGTTTCTTACGACCTTGTTTTCTAAAGTTAATCCTTTAGCTTTTTCGGCATCGTTTAATTCTCTTGGTACAATGTCTAATAATAAGACTTCAACACCAATATTGGCAAAATGACAAGCAATACCGCTTCCCATAATTCCTGATCCAATAATGGCTACTTTTTTGATTCTACGTTTACTCATTTTTACGAAATGGTTTCTTTAGTATATATTTTTTTATTAGAAATTAACTCGTTTATCGTGTCTGACACTTCATAGAAATGTTTTAGTTTCTCTTCTGAAACGTGTGCTCTAATCGTTTCATTAAAAATTAAAACACGTTCTTTAGCGTCTTTTCTTTTTTCTTTTCCAAACTCAGTAAGATGGATTAAAACACCACGTCCGTCGTTTGGGTTAGGTTTACGTTCTATCAAACCTAATTCTTCCATACGTTTTAATATTCTTGAAAGACTAGTTGCTTCCATACCCATAATTGGGCCTAAAGAAGTAGAAGGCGTACCGTTTTCTTTATCGATACTTAATAATGTAAAACCAGTCGCCATAGTTGTGTCAAACTTTGCAGCTTCTTCGTTATACATTTTGTTTACTGCTAACCAAGTGGTTCTTAGCATGTAATCTATTGTTCTGTCTTTCATTTTTTGTATTAAAATTCTTTTGAAGGTTTTCAAAGATAGTAAAATTTATTATGCGTGCATAATAAATTTTTAAAAAAAATTATGATATTAATAAAAAAAGCCATCTAAATTTTAGATGGCTTCTTATTTTGTATTAAAAAATGATTAATTATAAATTTTATCATAAAGATCTTTATAGATATTTTTAATAATGTCTCTTTTCATTTTCATGGTTGGCGTTAATTGTCCACCATCTACAGACCAAACATCTTGAGTAAGTTCAAAACGTTTAATTTGTTCCCATTTTCCAAAACTTTTATTGCAATTGTCTATTTCTTTTTGGATACGATCTATTACTATTTGAGATGTAGCAATTTCTTTATCCGATTTTCCAATATTATTATGTTTTCTATCAATCCAATCTCTGATAAATTCGAAGTTTGGTTGTATGATTGCTGCTGGCATTTTTTCGCCTTCACCAACTACCATTGCTTGCTCAATAAATCTAGATTGTTTTAGATCGTTTTCTAATAGTGTAGGTATAACGTATTTTCCTCCAGAAGTTTTAAACATTTCTTTTTTACGACCAGTAATTTTTAAGAAACCATCTGGATCGATTTCTCCTTTATCGCCGGTATGAAAATAATCTCCAGTCATTACACTAGCTGTTTTTTCTGGATCTTTGTAATAGCCTTTCATTACGTTTGGTCCTTTAATTAGGATTTCACCATCTTCGGCAATTTTTACTTCAACGCGATCTATTGGTTTTCCAACTGTCCCTACTTTAAAGTGATTGTCTCTATACATACCTACAGATACAACAGGAGATGTTTCGGTTAAACCGTAACCTTCCATTACTTTCATTCCTGCTGCACAGAAAATTCTTGTTAGTCTAGGTGATAAAGCAGCACTACCAGAGACCATTGTAGTTAGTTCGCCACCTAAAGCAGCTCGCCATTTACTAAAGATTAATTTGTTGGCTATTTTTAATTTGAATTCATACCAAGCTCCGTTTTTACCATATGGTTCCCATTGTTCTCCTAACTCTATCGCCCAATGGAAAAGTTTACTTTTTATACCACTTAATTCTGAGCCTTTAGCATATATTTTATCATATACTTTTTCTAATAACCTAGGAACAACACTCATTAAATTAGGTTTAATATCTTGAGCATTTTCTGCAATTTTATCTATTGCTTCTGCAAAATAGATACTGGCTCCAGCGTATTGATAGATGTAAATTAAAACACGTTCGAAAACATGACATATAGGAAGAAAACTTAATACTCTAGTTTCTCCAGTAGAAATTGGTAATCTAGGAATACTGTTTAATACATTGCTTGTTATATTATCATGACTAAGCATAACGCCTTTTGGTCTTCCTGTTGTTCCAGATGTATAGATTATTGTTGCTAAATCGTCTGGTTTTACAGCGTCTTTTCTAGCTTCTACTTCTGGTTGATTACTTTCATCTTTTCCTAATTCAAAAAGTTCTGAATAATGTTTACAGCCTTCAATATGATCAAAAGAATAAACCTCTTTTAATTTAGTGTTTTGTCTTACTTTGTTTATTTTTTGTAATACTTCTTCGTCCGAAACAAAGCAATATATTGCTTCACTATGATTTAAAACATACTCATAATCTTCTGCTGAAATCGTAGGATAGATAGGAATATTTTGTGCTCCTAATTGTAAAACACCAATATCTACAATATTCCATTCTGTCCTATTAGTAGAAGAGATTACTGCAATTTTATCGTTTTTGTTGACACCTAATTTTAATAACGCGCGACTTAAAGCATTGGCTTTGTCTATATATTCTTTTGTTGAAGTTGCTTCCCATTTACCATTTTTTTTGGTAACTAAAGCAGCGTTAAGATTGTGTTTATCAAGTTGATAGTAAGGAAAATCGAAAAGTCGGGTTACTTGAATCATTATTTAAAATAAAATTAAGAGGATTGCAAAGTATAAAAATTTCAAACGATTTCGAAATTTAGTTTAAAAAAAGGAGCCGTAAATTGCGGCTCCTTATGCGCTAATTGATAGCTTGAATTAATGCTATTTCTATATTTATTTAATAACTAACTATTTTTAAATGAATCCCTTAACTTTCATTTAAATTAAATAAAACGCATAATTCTATGCTAATTTATATAATTAATTATTAAAAATCTTGTAAATTATCGTAAATATTAAATTGATAAATATTTTTTTATCAATGTGTTATCTCTCTTAATATACTCAGTTGGTTTTACTTTCATGAATAATTTAAAATCTCTATTAAAGTGAGATAAGTCATAATAGTTGTAGTAATCTAAAGCTTCGTTAAAATCTATTATTTCAGATTCGTAAGCTTTCATTAAATGCCAAAACTTATAGAGTTTTATATATTTTAAAGGTGTTAAACCAACGATTTTTTTAAACTGAATTTCTAAATTTTTCTGCGAAATTGTTAAGTATTCTAAAACTTCTTCGACGCTTATTCTTCCTTTTTTTTGGTGAATTAAGTCTATAGCAATATCTACATAATTGATATTTTTATTGTCTTTAACAGGAATACTAAATAGTACTTTTTCTAAATTTTTAGCAATTTCTTTAGAGCTATCTTCTTCTTTAAAAACATGAATTATTTTATCATGTAATAGTTGACAAAAATCTTTTAACGGTAAATGAGAATCTGTGATAGAAGACATTTGTTTACCTAAAATTTTGTGTAAAAACGTAGCGTGAAAATTTGCACCAAAAACTCTTACAGGACATGTTGGAATAAACTCGTAAGACCTATAAGACTGACCACATACAACTAAGCCGTTTTCTAGAAAAGACTTGTTGTTTATAACGACTTCGTGTTTTTCATCTGAAAAAAAATAGAGTAAATGACTTTGCGCTGTTGGTAATAAATTACCCACTAGAGGCATGTCTTTTTCTTCGATTTCAAACTCGAAAAAGGAGGTTATAAATTTGTTAGGTTTTTGACAAAAAATACGTTCAAACTTCATGATTATAATTTTTCACACTTAACACAGGCGAAAAATAATAAAAAAAGTATGAATTATCCTACGATATTAGTTGTTTTTCTTTTCAATCCATTTTCTAGCATCTACAAATGCTTCTATCCATGGTGATACATTATCGGTTCTATTTTCTTCGTAATTAGCCCAATTCCAAGGAAATATAGATCGCTCTATATGTGGCATAGTAACAAGATGTCTTCCGGTTTTATCACAAAGCATAGCCGTATTGTAATCTGATCCATTTGGATTGGACGGATAATTGTTGTATCCATATTTTGCAACTATGTCATAATTATTTTCCTGTTCAGGTAAATTAAATTTACCTTCTCCATGACTTATCCAAACACCTAAAGTAGTTCCTGCTAAATTACGTAGCATTACAGAATTATTTGGTTGTACAACAACAGAAGTAAAGGCGCTTTCATGTTTTTTAGAATTATTATGAACCATTTTACCATGAATCTTATGTTCTGGATTTATAAGTTCTAACTCCATAAATAACTGACAACCATTACAAATACCAACAGAAAGGGTATCTTCTCTTTCAAAGAAGTTTTTTATAGCTTTGTTGGCTTTGTCATTATATTTAATTGCTCCAGCCCAACCTTTTGCAGACCCTAAAACATCACTGTTAGAAAAACCTCCAACAGCACCTAAAAACTGAATGTCTTCAAGAGTTTCACGACCAGAAATTAAGTCGGTCATGTGCACATCTTTTACGTCAAAACCAGCTAAATACATCGCATTAGCCATTTCGCGTTCAGAGTTACTTCCTTTTTCTCTTAAAATAGCAGCTTTTGGTCTATTTGTATATTGATTTGCTTTGTAAATACTTAAATCGCCAGTAAATTCTTTTGGGAAATTATAAGTTAAAGGTTGTTTAGCATAGTTTTCAAAACGTGTTTTTGCTAATCCATTAGCTGTTTGTTTTTCATCTAATAAATATGAAGTTTTGTACCACATGTCTCTTAATCTAGAAACTGTCATTGTGTACACTTCATCATTATTAATAATACTTAACACATCGCTAGTAGATGTTTTTCCTATGTTGAAAAACTCAATATTAGCATTGTTTAAAACAGTTTCAATTGAATGGTCAGAAGCTTGGAAAACTATTCCCGAATTTTCAGCAAAAAGTAATTTTATCGTGTCTTTTTCATTTAAAGAAGAAAGATCAAGCTCAGCTCCTAAATTGATATCTGCAAAGCACATTTCTAATAAGGTTGTGATTAATCCACCAGAAGCAACATCATGACCAGCAACAATTTTTTGGTCTTTTATTAATTGTTGAATCGTGTTAAATACCGTTTTTACATAACCAGCATCTTTAATGTTTGGTGCATCATTTCCTACTTTATTTAAGATTTGAGCAAAACTACTTCCACCTAATTTAAATTGATCTTGTGATAGGTTAATGTAGTAAATATCTCCGCCATTTCTTCTTAAAACAGGCTCAATAACATTAGTGATATTATTACAATTTGCTGCAGCAGAAATTATTACAGTTCCAGGAGAAATAACATCGCCATCAGGATATTTTTGCTTCATAGATAATGAATCTTTTCCTGTTGGAACATTAATGCCTAAGTCTATAGCAAATTCTGAAATTGCTTGAACAGCTTCATACAATCTTGCATCTTCACCTTCATTTTTACAAGGCCACATCCAGTTTGCTGATAAAGATACCGACTGTAAACCATCTTTTAATGGTGCCCAAATAATGTTAGTTAAAGCTTCGGTAATACTATTGCGGCTTCCTGCAACAGGATTTATTAATCCTGAAATAGGCGAGTGACCTATTGATGTTGCAATACCTTCTTTTCCTTTAAAGTCTAATGCCATTACACCAACATTATTTAATGGTAATTGTAATGGTCCTGCACATTGTTGTTTAGCAACTTTACCACCAACACAACGGTCTACTTTATTGGTAAGCCAATCTTTACAAGCTACAGCTTCTAACTGTAAGACTTGATCTAAATAATGGTAGATTTTGTCTTTATCGTAAGCGATTTCATTGTAATTAGAAGCTACAGTTTTATCTGTCATTATAGTTTTTGGCGAGCTTCCAAACATATCTTCTAAAGCTAAATCCATTGGTTTGTCACCATTGGTTTTAGACTGGAAAGTAAAACGGTTATCGTTTGTTACATCACCAACAGTATACATTGGTGAGCGTTCGCGCTCGGCAATTTTGTTTAAAGTTTCGATGTGTTTTTCTGCTATAACTAATCCCATTCGTTCTTGAGACTCGTTACCAATAATTTCTTTAGCAGAAAGTGTTGGATCTCCAACTGGTAAAGCATCTAAGTCTATTTTTCCACCAGTATCTTCAACTAATTCGCTTAAACAATTTAAATGTCCGCCAGCACCATGATCGTGAATAGAAACTATAAAATTCTCGTCACTTTCTACCATACCGCGAACAGCGTTAGCCGCACGTTTTTGCATTTCTGGGTTAGAACGTTGTACAGCGTTAAGTTCTATTCCTGAAGAAAACTCACCTGTATCTGCAGAAGAAACTGCAGCTCCACCCATTCCTATACGATAATTTTCTCCACCAAGAATTACAATTTTATCACCATTTTTTGGTGTGTCTTTTAATGCTTGGTCTGCTTTACCGTATCCAATTCCGCCAGCTTGCATTATTACTTTATCAAAACCTAAAGCTTTAGCATCTTCTTTGTGTTCAAAAGTTAAAACAGATCCGCAGATTAACGGTTGTCCAAATTTGTTACCAAAATCTGAAGCACCATTACTAGCTTTTATTAAGATATCCATTGGTGTTTGGTACAACCATTTGCGTTCTGGAAACGCTTTTTCCCAAGGACGATTGTCTTCTAATCTAGAATACGAAGTCATGTAAACTGCTGTTCCAGCTAAAGGTAAAGACCCTTTTCCTCCAGCAAGTCTGTCTCTAATTTCTCCACCAGATCCTGTTGCAGCACCATTAAAAGGCTCGACAGTAGTAGGGAAGTTGTGTGTTTCCGCTTTAAGCGAAATTACAGATTCAAAATCTTTAGTTTGATAAAAATCTGGAATGTCTGCACGTTTTGGTGCAAACTGTTCTACGACTGGACCTTTTATAAAAGCTACGTTATCTTTATAGGCAGAAACTATATCGTTTGGATTAGTTTCTGAAGTCTTTTTAATTAATTTGAAAAGTGATGTTGGTTTTTCTTCACCATCGATTACAAATGTACCGTTGAAGATTTTGTGGCGACAATGTTCACTGTTGACCTGTGAAAAACCAAACACCTCTGAGTCAGTTAATGGTCGTCCTATTTTTTTAGAAACATTTTCTAAATACTCTACTTCTTCATCACTTAAAGATAAGCCTTCTTGTATGTTGTAAGCCGAAATATCTTCTATGTTTTTTATAGCTTCTGGTTGAATATTTATTGTGAAACTATCTTGAGTTAATCCATTAAATTTTTCTGAAATCATTGGATCAAATTCTTTGAAATCTTTAGAACAAGATTCAAATTCTTCAATTCTAATAATGCCTTCAATACCCATATTTTGGGTGATTTCTACTGCGTTGGTACTCCAAGGAGTAATCATAGCAGCACGTGGACCAACAAAAAAAGCATCTAAAGATGCTTGTTCTATTTTAGGTTGGTTGCCAAATAACCACGTTAATTTTTTTATAGTTTCGGTTGATAATTCTTTTGTTGCTTGAACAGCAAATACTTTACTGTTTTGGTTTCCGAAGAAATGAATCATTATATTTAGTTTAGTGTTGTTTTTAAAGGTGTAAATTTAATAGATTTAGTTTTAAGAATTAACTAAAATGTAGACTATTTTTTTAAGTTATTCACGTCTTTATTAACTAAAAAAGCGACTTAATAAGTCGCTTTTTAAAGTTGAGATTTTTTACTAATTAATTAGTTTCTAATTAATTTTTTAGTTGTATTTCCTTTTAAGGAATTTAATTTAATGATGTAAATTCCGCTTTTTAAAGCTTCGATATTTATAGCAGAATTAGTTTTTGTAACACTACCATTTAATATTTTTTTACCTAATAAATCATAAACTTCAAAAGTTGTATTTGTATTTACAGCGATATTTAAAGTTTTTCCTTTTACTGGATTTGGGTATATTTTTATTTCATCTTCTTTTTGAAACGTGTCTGTTCCTAAAGTAGAATAACATGTCCAACTTAAATCGTCTATTCTAATTCTATTAGAAGTTGAATTACGAAGTTCTACCACAACATTCCCATCTACATTAATATCACTTATTACAGTAGTTGTAGAGCTTGTGTTGTCACCACTATATGGAATAACATCTTCTAAAACACCATTTACATAAAGATCAAGTGTACCTGCACTACCACTAAATGTTAATTGAGTAGTCACAGTTAAAGAACCAATTCCGCCACTAATTGAAGGAGACGTTAAACTACCTGTTCTTACACAAATAGCTCTTCCATTTAAAGTTTGGTCTGTTCTTGCATCTGTTGCTGTCCATCCATCTGTAACACCATCGTTACCTGTCCATGTTCTTGTAGCGTAAGAACCTTGGTTGCTTGGTATATTTTCAAAATCTTCAGATAAACAATCACTACCAGTTGGTGGACCAGCAAGCGTTGTTAAACAATCTTGATTACTTACAGTAGATATATTTCCTGCGCCATCTAAAGCATAAATTGTAAAACAATAATTTGTGTTACTGCTTAATCCATTTACAGTGTAAGTAGTAGCTGCGGATGCTGTATTTTCAGCAAATGTACCATCTATGTAAATATCATAAGAAACTACACCTGTATCGTCTGTAGCAGCTGTCCAACTTAAATCTATTGAAGATGAAGTTGCATTAGAAGCTACTAAATTAGTTGGGTTAGATGGTGGCGTAGTATCATTACTTGTATATATACCCCAAATGTCTTCTGCTGGAGTTCCTCCCCAAATTAAAGTTGCTAGATATGGCTCGTCTATAAAAGGATTTCTGTTTCCTTGTGCAAAACTGTTAGATGTATTTTCGTGATAATCATTTCTAGCTACTTCTATTGCAGAAACAGGATCTGCAGCATTCCACTCTAATAATAAATTAATCATATTAGAATCTACACTGTTAGTTGTTCCTACAGCTACATTAGATGGTAAACATTGGCTACCATATCTTAAATACATATACATCATCATTCTAGCGACATCACCACGCCAATCTGTACCACCTAAAGATGCGTCTCCTGGATACCAACCGCCAGTAACGTTACTTGAATTACCACTTCCATCTGCAAATAATTGACTTCCTCTAGAGTTGTTTCTTTGTACATCTGTTGGTCTTAAATGATGCGCATCTGAACCTGGTCCAGAAGTACCAAGATCTGGATTACCTAAAGACTTTGGATAGGTATGTTCTCTGTTCCAATCACCTACATTACCACCATTACTATTCTTATTCCTAGATAAATCGTTGGTAATATTTCCGTCAGAACCATCTTCCCAACCATACAGTAAAAGTACATTATTTGCGTTATTAGGATCTTCGTCTGTAGCTCTACATGCTTCCCAAACATTAGCATAACTTAAGAAGTTGGTATGCATGTTAATTGTTTTTGTAGCAAGCTCGTCTCTTAAAGCTAAACCTGTTAAATTTAAATTAACATCGTTATAATAAGCTTGTTGAGCATTTAAAACATAACTACTTAAAAAAAGCAGTAGTAAAATCGGGTAATTTTTTTTCATTTAAATTTTTATTTAAGTCGTAATATACTATTAAATAGTTTTTTTAATATGTTGTATCTTCAAAGATAGTTTAACACTGGTTTAATTACAATAATATTCGATTAAACGTAAATTGTAATTAGTTTCTTTTTAATAAAGCCATATAAAATCCATCAAATCCTGATTGATGCGATAGAATTTTTTCTTCTTTTACAAAACTAAACTCTTTTCCGTGATCTGATGCTAAGAATTTTTTAACTTGTTCTTCATTTTCAGAAGGTAAAATAGAACAAGTAGCATAAACTAATTGTCCTCCAGATTTTACCATTTTAGAATATGAATTTAGAATTTCTGATTGTGTTTTTTTAATACGTTCTAAAAATTCAGGTTCTAACTTCCATTTTGCATCAGGATTTCTTCTTAAAACACCTAATCCAGAACAAGGCGCATCAATTAAAACTCTATCGGCTTTATCATATAATTTTTTAATCACTTTTGTAGAGTCTATATGTCTTGGTTCTACATTATGCGCACCATTACGTTTTGCGCGACGCTTTAATTCTTTTAGCTTATTTGCGTAAATATCTAAAGCTATGATTTGCCCTTTATTTTCCATTAAAGAAGCAAGGTGTAACGTTTTACCGCCAGCACCAGCACAAGTATCTACTACACGCATACCAGGTTCTACTTGCAAAAAGTCTGCCACTAATTGTGACGATGCGTCTTGTACTTCAAACAATCCATCTTTAAAGGCTTGTGTTGTAAATACATTAGCGCGTTCTTTTAATTTTAACGCATGAGGATAACCTTTAATATACTCGGTTTCAATGTCATTATCGTGTAGTATATTTTGAAGGTCTTCTTTTGTTGTTTTTAAGGTGTTTACTCTTAAAATAACATCTGCTTGCTCGTTTAAGGCTTGGATTTCTTTAGTCCATTTGGCTTCTCCAAGTTCTTTTAAAGCAATGTTATCTATCCAATCTGGAATAGACTCTTTAATTTTTCTAATTTTAGAAAGCTCGTCAAAACGACCTTTAATTTTTCGAGTTGGCGTGTTTTCAAAATACTTCCAATCGGGTAATTTAATACCTTTTAAAGTTGCCCAAACTGCAAACATACGCCAGATATCATCTCTGCTAAAAGGTTCTTTTACGTTAGCAATTTCGGCATATAAACGCTTCCAACGTACGATGTCGTAAGTGGTTTCGGCTACAAAAGCACGATCACGACTTCCCCAACGTTTGTCTCTTTTTAAAAGTTGTTGTACTACTTTGTCTGCGTATTGTCCTTCGTTAAAAATTTGAAGTAAACCATCTACGGTAGCAAAACATAAGTTTCTGTGTAAGCGCATATTTTAAAATTTAAAAGCGTGCAAAGTTAAGGTTTATCTGTGGATTTTGAATGACTTTGTTAAATATTTCAATTTGCTTTTCTATTTTTATTGAAAATTATTAATGATGAAATTATCCCTTCAGTTTATTATAGCCTTCATATCACTGCTAATTATCTTTAATTGTAAATCTTTAAAAGATGAAAGTCCTATTGAAAAGGAAGTTGAAAATTTTACATCTGTTGAAATTGAAACTTTAATTGAAGATACTACTTTAAATGTGAGAGCTTTAGAATATTTCGATACTAATAAATCCTTTGGTTTTTTGACTTCAACAGGTAATTTTGGAGCAATACTAACAAGAGATAATGATTATGATAATAATGAAATTAATAAAGTAGTGTATCCAACTTTTGTAGACAGTACTAATTCAAAATTAAATTTTAGATCTTTAGCTTTAGTAAATAATTTTGGTTTTGCATTAAGTATTGGTAATCCAGCTTTGCTATATCGAATAGATTCTGAAGGAGAAATAGATTTGGTCTATCAAGAAAATCATCCAAAATCTTTTTACGATTCTATGGAGTTTTGGAATGACAAAGAAGGTATCGCCATTGGTGATCCAACTGATGATTGCATGAGTGTAATTATTACAAGAGATGGCGGAAATACCTGGTCTAAATTACCCTGTGAAGAATTACCAAAAGCCAATGAAGGCGAAGCTGCATTTGCTGCAAGTGATACAAACATTGCTATAGTAGGCGATAAGACTTGGGTAGCAACAGGAGGAAAGTCTAGCCGAATTTTATTTTCGGCTGATAAAGGAAAAACTTGGAACGTTTTTGAAACGCCAATTATACAGGGAAAAGAAACTACTGGAATGTATAGCTTGGATTTTTATGATGAAAATCATGGTTTTGCAATTGGTGGCGATTATACAGATGCAGATGCTAATCAAAAGAATAAAATTGTGACTAATAATGGCGGAAAAACATGGGAAGTTGTTGCAGATGGAAGAGGACCAGGTTACCGTAGTTGTGTACAATATGTGCCAAACAGTAGTGCACAACAATTAGTTGCGATAGGTTTTAAAGGTATAGATTACAGTGCAGATGCAGGACAAACTTGGAAACATCTTAGCGATGAAGGTTTTTACGCACTAAGATTTTTAAACGATAGTACTGCTTATGCTGCAGGAAACGGACGCATAAGTAAATTGAGTTTTAAATAAAAAAAACAGCCATTTGGCTGCTTTTTTTATTTAATTTTTTCGCATTTCACGATGTCTGCCTCTATATTCTTCAATGATTTTACGCTTAAACGTACGCTCGGCATGCATTAATTTTACTATTTTTTTATAGCTAATAATTTTAGAAAGCTTATCTACTAAGTTTTTTTCACTTTTTAATTTGGCTTCTTCAAAGTCTTGCATTTCTTTAAGTAAAGATTCTGCTTCTTTTTCAGATAATTTTTCGATGTTAATCTCTTTTCTTTTTGCTAAAGACGATTCGTAGATTTTATGTTTTTCGTCTTCGTGAGCATTGTAAATTGGCCAAAAATTTTCAGCTTCTTTAGTGGTTAAATTTAATTGCTCTGTGATGTGAGCTACTTTTAATGCTTTAAGTTTTTCTCTTTTGTCTTGTGCTATACTTGTGATTGAAAACAAGATTGAAAAAAATAATATGATTGATGTTTTCATGATATTAATTCGTGTGTTTATTGATCTAATAGGTCTTCAATTTCAATTTCATCTAGATAGTTATCTATTGAAGTTGCATTGTAGTTTATAAAATCTGTTTGAGATAATTGTTCTGTGTCTATTAAGCTATTTAAGTCGTTTAAATCAATTTCGTCTATAATATAAGTTTCTACAGTTTCTGTGTCTAAACTGTCAAAAGTTATTGGTGTATTAAATAGATTTAAATTGAAAAATAAAACAACCATAGCTGCAATACTTGCTATTGTAATTATAGTTTTTTTGTTAATTAACTTAATTACCTTAGGTTGTTGGGTTTTGCTAATTATTTTATCTTCAATAGTTTCAAAATAATTTTCTGGTATTTTAAATCCAGAATTTTCACAACTATTTTTAATACTAATTTGAGACATAATTTGATCTTCTATTGTATCAAAATAGGCGTTAGGTATTTTAAAACCTGATTGTTTAATGGTATTTAAGTTTTCTTTTTTCATCTTTTATTTAGACACTAATTTTGTTTAAAGGTTTAATCTTTAGTTAAATAAGCTTCTATTTTTTTTACTGCTAAGTGATAGGATGCTTTTAATGCACCTTCGCTAGTATCTAATATGTTTGATATTTGGCTGTATTTAAGGTCTTGAAAGTATTTCATGTTAAAAACCAGTTGTTGTTTTTCTGGTAATGTAGCGATTGCTTTTTGAAGTTTGATTTGAATAGTGTCTCCTTCAAAATACACATCACTTTCTAAGCTTCTAAGGGCATTATTATTTGCCTCTTCACTAGTTATTTGTTGTCGTTTTGCAATTTGTTTTAAATGTGTTAAAGATTCATTTGTAGCTATACGATATAACCAAGAATATAGCTGACTTTCACCTTTAAATTTATCTATGTTTTTAAATACTTTTATAAATGTATTTTGCAATACATCATCTGCATCTTCATGAGATTTTACTATATGTCTAATGTGCCAATATAATCGCTCTTTATAAAGTGATATTAGCTCTTTAAACCCTTCGTTTTTTAAATTGGGTTTTTGCAATTTTGATAACAGTAAAGTCTCTTTGTTTGTCATTTATGTCTTTTAGACTATAATTTTATGTAAAGGTTTAATTAGAATACTATTTTTTTTAATATTTATAACTGTTTGTTTTATAGATTAATAGATTTATTTTTATCGTTAAAATGTTTGTTTTTATTGATGAAATGCGTGATTTTTTTGTAAAGTAAGTTTATATGTGTTAAATTTGTCTTAAATAGGATACTTATGTTGTTAGTCGTCCCCAAGTCTAACAATGGACAAAAAAAAGGATAAACATTTGTTTATCCTTTTTCTTTTTAATTATTCAAAGCTTTGCATATCTACTAGCTTTTTATACATACCGTTTTTGGATAATAGTTCTAGATGTGTACCTTGTTCTATAATTTCACCTTTTTGCATTACGATAATTTGATCTGCATTTTGTATAGTAGATAATCTATGCGCTATGACAATAGACGTTCTGTTTTTCATCATATTTTCTAATGCGTCTTGTACTAATC
The DNA here is from genome assembly GCF_014764305.1 of Mesoflavibacter profundi. Classification (NCBI taxonomy): domain Bacteria; kingdom Pseudomonadati; phylum Bacteroidota; class Flavobacteriia; order Flavobacteriales; family Flavobacteriaceae; genus Mesoflavibacter; species Mesoflavibacter profundi. Next base: position 109,934 of record NZ_CP061703.1, on the reverse strand, counting down.
TTTCACTTTCTGTATCCAGAGCAGATGTTGCTTCGTCAAGAATCATAATTGGCGGATTTTTAAGAACAGCTCTTGCAATACTTAAACGTTGTTTTTGTCCTCCAGATAATTTATTACCTGCATCACCAACATTAGTTTCTATGCCATTAGGTAGTTGGCTAACAAATTCCCAAGCATTTGCTATTTTAAGCGCATTAATCACTTCTTCATCTGTAGCATTGGATTTACCTAATAGTATGTTGTTTTTTATGGAGTCATTAAATAAAATTGAATCTTGAGTTACTAACCCAATTAATTGTCTTAAAGATTTTAAATCTATTTCTTTAATATTAATATTATCTAAAGTTATTTCACCTTTATTAATATCGTAAAATCTTGTTAGTAAATTAGCAATAGTACTTTTACCGCTTCCAGATTGACCAACTAAAGCAACTGTATGACCTTTTGGTACATCTAAGTTGAAATTTTTTAACACCAAATCTTTATCGTTATAAGAAAAGTCTATATCCTTAATCTTGATTCCAGAGTTTAATGTTTCTAATTTTAGAGGATTAGTTGCTTTGTAAAAATGATCTTCTTGATCAATCAGCTCAAACACTCTATCTGCAGCAGCCAAACCATTTTTAACAGCATAAGATGCTTTAGATATAGCTTTTGCAGGTGTTAAAATATTATAAGCTAATCCCATGTAGGCTAAAAACTCTGATGCAAGTAACACAGGTTGACCATTAGGTAACTTGTCTATTAACACCATTTTTCCTCCATACCATAAAAGTGCACCAATGGTTAATATGCCTAAAAATTCGCTTAATGGTGAAGCTAAGTTATTTTTATTTCCAATAGCTACTCTTAGTTTGAAAATTCTATTAATAGAATCATAAAAAGTAGATTTAATTTTTGATTGTGCATTATAACTTTGGATCACTTTTAAACCACTTAAACTTTCTTCAACCAAAGAAATAAAATAACCAGACTCTTTTTGAGCTCTTGTTGATTTTGATTTTAAGCTTTTACCTATTTTAGAAATGATAAACCCAGAAATTGGAATAAAAATAAATACAAAAAGCGTTAGTTTAAGACTTATCTTTAACATGATAGCAATGGTAAAGATAATTGTTAATGGTTCTCTTACGATTAACTCAAAAATTAAAAAGAAAGAGTTTTGTAATTCTCCAATATCTCCTAGCATTCTAGCCATTACGTCACCTTTTCTTTTTTCAGAATAATATGAAATAGGTAAGGATAGAATTTTATCAAACATTTTTATTCTTAAATCCTTTAATACGCCATTTTTAAAAAAGGTTAAATTGTAAGCTGCTAAATAGTTAAACAGGTTTTTTAGTAAAAAAGTAATGATAACTATCGCAATTACAAGTAATAGTGCAAATTGAGCGCCGTTTTGTTTTGTAATTTCAGAAATATAATAATACAGTAAATCTTTACCATAAGACGTAATCTCTAAAATTGAAGTATAGACAGGTTTTTTTACATCTTTTTTAGTTTCGTCAAATAAAACTTGCATCATTGGTATTAATGCAACAAACGAAAGCGAACTAAATAGTGCAAATAGAATATTAAATATGATGTTAGAAATGATATTCTTCTTGTAGGCTTTTGCGTACGGAATAATTTTTTTTATGCTTTGTTCCATCTAATTAAGCTGCATATCTTTAATGATTGCGTCTATCTTGCTTTCCAATTTTTGTTCCGTAGTTAAGAAGTCTGACACATTGTCTAGGCTTGTATTTACACTAATGTAAAACTTTATTTTAGGCTCTGTACCACTTGGTCTTAACGCAATTTTACTACCATCTTCTGTGTAGTAAATTAGAACGTTTGATTTTGGTATTTCTAGTGTTTCTGTAGTGTTATTAGTTAAATTTTTAGCGATTGAAAGCTGATAGTCTTCTACACGTACAACTTTAGAACCATTAACTTCTGTTAAAGGGTTTTCTCTAGCATCAATCATCATTTGTTTAATTTCTTGCGCGCCTTCAATACCTTTTTTAGTCATTGATATTAGTCGTTCTTTATAAAAACCATGTTCTGCATAAAGATTAATTAATTCTTGGTAAAAACTACTACCGTTTGCTTTGGCTTGTGTAGCAATTTCTATAGCCAAAAGGGTAGAAGTTACAGCATCTTTATCACGAACAAAATCGCCAACCATAAACCCAAAACTTTCTTCTCCGCCACCAATAAAATCAAGATTAGGAAAGTCTTTAATCATCTTAGCAATCCATTTAAAACCGGTTAAGCCAACTTTGCATTCTACATTATATGCGTTACCTAAAACAGACATCATTGGTGTAGATACTATAGTGCTACCTATAAATTGATTGCCATTAATTTTATTGTTGTTTTTCCATTGCTTTAAAAGAAAATCTGTCATTAAAACCATGGTTTGATTTCCGTTTAAAAGCGTCATTTTATTATCAAGATCTCTAACAGCAATACCTAATCTATCACTATCTGGATCTGTACCAATCACGATATCTGCATTAACTTTTTCAGCTAAATCTAGTGCCATTTTTAAGGCAGCAGGTTCTTCTGGGTTTGGTGAAGCAACCGTTGGGAAATCGCCATTTGGTTCGCGTTGCTCTTCAACTATATGTACATTTTTATAACCAGCACGTTTTAAAGTTTCTGGAATTGTGGTGATTGATGTACCGTGTAAAGACGTAAATACAATATTAAAGTTGTCTTTAGCGTCTTGGCTAGTGTTAAAACTTCCGTTTTTAACAGATGCGTTTATAAATACATCATCTACGTCTTGTCCTATATAATTAATATTAGCTTCGTTAGCTTCAAAATTAATTTCGGAATATTCTAAGTTGTTTATTTCTTCAATAATTTCGGCATCTTGAGGCGGAACTAATTGTCCGCCATCTTGCCAGTACACTTTATAACCGTTGTATTCTGGCGGATTGTGTGAAGCGGTAAGAACTATTCCACAGTGACAATTTAGATGTTTTAAAGTGAAAGAAAGCTCAGGCGTAGGACGCAAGTCTTCAAATAAAAAGACTTTAATTCCGTTAGCCGAAAATACATCTGCAACTACTTTAGCTAAAGTTTTACTGTTATGTCTACAATCAAAAGCTATAGCAACTTTTATATCTTGATTAGGAAAACTTTTATGTAGATAGTTACTTAAACCTTGTGTGTTTTTTCCTAGTGTATATTTATTGATACGATTTGTGCCAATACCCATAATACCACGCATTCCACCAGTACCAAATTCTAAATCTTTATAGAAACTTTCTTTTAATTGATCTGGTTCTAATGCAATTAGATTTTTAATGTAATCTTGTGTGTTTTTATCAAATGTTGGTGTAAGCCAAGTGTTAACACGTTTTAATAATTCTGGTTCAATGTATCTCATAATCTACGTAATTGAATGCAAAAATAAGCAATTGTAAAATGCTTAAGATTTGTGTTTAAGTAAATCGAAAAATTATTCTTCTAAATTTAAAGATTCTTTTATTAAATATCGGGTTTTGTTATTTTTTTGACGTAAAATAATTTCGCCTAAAAAACCTGCAATAAAAAATTGCGAACCCAATATCATTGTTGTAAGCGCGATGTAAAATTGTGGTCTTTGTGTGATTAGTCTTCCGTATGGATTAAAAAACAGTTTATCTATACCTAAATAAGCAGCAAAACCAAAACCAACAATAAACATTATAACGCCTAAAGCGCCAAATAAATGCATAGGTCTTTTGCCAAACCTAGAAATAAACCAAATGGTTATTAAATCTAGAAAACCATTAATAAAACGTTCTATTCCAAATTTGGTTTCACCGTATTTTCTGGCTTGGTGTTGTACTACTTTTTCTCCAATATTAGTAAATCCAGCGTTTTTAGCTAAAACAGGAATGTAACGATGCATTTCGCCGTTAACGTCTATATTTTTAACAACATTTTTGTTGTAAGCTTTTAGCCCGCAATTAAAATCATTAAGTGTAACACCAGATGTTTTACGTGCAGCCCAATTAAACAGTTTTGAAGGTAAGTTTTTAGTTAGTTTGTTGTCAAACCTCTTTTTCTTCCAACCAGAAACAAGATCAAAATTTTGTTTGGTAATCATGTTGTAAAGCTCTGGAATTTCTTCTGGATTGTCTTGTAAATCTGCATCCATAGTGATAATAACATCACCTTTAGCTTGCGCAAAACCTGCGTGTAATGCTTGAGATTTTCCGAAGTTTTTTAAAAAACGAATACCTTTTACGTTAGGATCTTCTTGTTTTAAATTACAAATGGTAGTCCAGGATTGGTCTGTACTACCATCGTCTATAAAAAGTATTTCATAAGAAAAACCATTGGATGCCATAACATTAGCAATCCAATGGTGTAATTCTTTTAAAGAGTCTTGTTCGTTAAGTAGTGGTATGACTACTGATATATTCATAATTCGATTTGAAAATTATTTCAAATATAGAATTATTATGCGTTATCATCAGACTTTTTCATTATTAATGCAGCAATAAGACCAATAATACTATAGATAACTAGCTGTATAACTAAAGACTGTAACACACTACCAATACTAAACTGGTTAGGTTGTTCTCTCATTTGCTCTACAGTTTGAATTATAGATTCTTCCGGAGCATTCCAATTTCTCATAGTCTCAGCAGTTGCTTCAATAGTTTTTTCTTTTAAAGTAATTGCAGCATCTGGATCTATAAAATTAAATAATACAATAGATACAATACTAGCAACAACTAATCCTAGTAGAATGGTAATAAAGTAAGCTGTAAAACCTTCTTTTAAAGAAATAAATCCACCTAAAGCAGATTTTGTTTTAGAAATAGATACAATTCCAAAAATTACAATAGCAATTAAAAGTCCAATTCCAATCCACCATTTAGTAAGTAATTCTAAATTTACAGCGTAAGCAATTACGTAAACTAAAGTTAATAGTAATCCTAAATAAAGTCCATTGTTTGTTGCAATAGATTTGATAGATTTTTCCATAATGTTTTTGATTTAAGTTAGTTTTACCAAGTTAGTATAAATATGTCTTAAAATGTTACATATTTATTTAAATAAAAATATTTGAAAAATTTGTTGTTGATTTGTAAAATTTACTTAAATTTGCACCTCGAATTTAGTAAAGATAAAAGCATTTAGCGATGAAAAAAGATATACATCCAGAAAATTATAGAATGGTAGCATTTAAAGACATGTCTAACGAAGACGTATTTTTAACAAAGTCTACTGCTGATACTAATGAAACTATTGAAGTTGATGGTGTTGAGTATCCATTAATTAAAATGGAAATTTCTAGAACGTCTCATCCTTTTTACACAGGTAAATCTAAGTTAATAGATACAGCTGGACGTATTGATAAATTTAAAAGCAAATACGCTAAATTTAAAAAATAAATTTAGTTTAAATCATATTATAAAAGCCTTTCATATTATTTATGAAAGGCTTTTTTGTTATAACAACTTTAGTTATTTTTAAATCCAAGAACTAAATAAAAGATAAATGAATTACATTTTATTTGATGGTACTGTTAGAGAGCAATTATTACCATTTACATATACTAGACCAGTTGCAGATATTAGAGTAGGTATTCTTACTATTAGAGAAAAATGGGAAACTTTTTTAGAAACTACAACTACAACAGTAACAGAAGATTATTTATCTGAAAAATACCCTATGGTAGAAATGGAAGAAAATATAATGCTTAATGCTGCATATTTACCTAATCCAGAAATCGTAGAGTTAATAAAAAATTTAGAAGAAAATCAAGCGATTTTTAAAGATGAAGATGTTATAGCTTTTTTTACAAAAGAAATGCAAGATGATATAGATTTTGATTCTTTTGAAGCTATAGAATTTGAAAATGATATTATTAAAATAGAACATACTTGGGATATATTTTCTAAAAACGGAGACGCCATACAACAGGATTTTGATTTGTTAACTGAAGGAAAAACATCAATGCCAATTCCAAGCTCTAATAATGTTATAGCTCCAGAAAATATATTTATAGAAGAAGGTGCAAAATTAGAATTCACTACATTAAATGCGTCTTCAGGACCAATCTACATTGGTAAAAATGCCGAAATAATGGAAGGTTCTATCGTTAGAGGACCATTAGCATTATGTGATAATGCTGCTATAAAATTGGGAGCAAAAATATATGGACCAACAACCATAGGTCCGTTTAGTAAAGTTGGAGGAGAAGTTAATAATAGCGTATTATTTGGATATTCTAACAAAGGACATGATGGATTTTTAGGAAATTCTGTATTAGGAGAATGGTGTAATTTAGGAGCAGACACAAATAATTCTAATCTTAAAAATAACTATGCTGAAGTAAGATTATGGAGTTATCAAACAGAAGGTTTTGCTAGAACTGGTTTACAGTTTTGTGGTTTAATGATGGGTGATCACAGTAAATGCGGTATAAATACAATGTTTAATACTGGTACTGTTGTTGGTGTTAATGCAAACATTTTTGGAAGTGGTTTTCCAAGAAATTTTGTACCAAGTTACAGTTGGGGCGGATCTTCAGGTTTTTCTACTTACTTAACCAAAAAAGCGTTTGAAGTAGCCAAAGTAGTTATGTCCAGAAGAAATATCGAGTTTACAACTCAGGATCAAGAGATATTAGAGCATGTTTTTGAATTAACTAAAAAATACCGTAACTATTAATTTTATTTAAAAAAGAAATAAATAAGAAAAATATTACATCTAAATTGTAAAATATTTTGCTTCAATACTTTAATTAATGTATTTTGCTGCTCATTTTGCCCCAAATGAAACAAAATATTTTCAAAAATTTTAAATATTTTACGCTTCTTTATTTATTTGTTTTAGTGATTGACACCTTTGTTAAAAACTCTGACTATAAATACTCTTTAAGGTATATTACCAAGCCTCTTTTGGTAGTATTATTAATTGTATTCTTTTTAATAAATAATAAAGAAAAATATAAATCCGGATTTTGTTTAGTCCTTGGTGCTTATATACTATTTTTTTTAGGCGATATACTATTAATAGGTAATGATACTAAATTAAAATTTGCAATTGGTGGTACCTTTTTTGGTATAGCAAAAGTGCTTTTGTCCATCAGATTTACTAATACACAAGATTTTGAAATTAAAAAGTTATTACCATTTTTAGCGTTTTGTTTTGTTTACATGAGTGTTATTATGCTTTTTATTTATAATAATCTTAAATTTTATTTTATTCCATCGTTATGCTATTTATTGGTGGTAATGATGATGGGACAATTTGCTTATTTGCGTAAAAAAGAAGTTAATAATACAAGTTATTATTTAGTACTTTTTGGTGTGTTTTTTTCGATGTTATCCGATGGAATTACTTTTCTAAAAGTATTTTACGATTCTAAAATACTTTACCATACCATTACTATAATGTCTTTTTATGCGATATCTCAATTTTTAATTGTAGTAGGCATTGTAAAAGAAACGTCTAGTCTAACAAAATTAAAGTTACAACGTGTTAAAAGTAAAACTGATAAATAAAGCTTTTATCCTGCTTACTATAATTTTTGTGTTAGTCTTACTTATAGATATATATGTAAAACTATATTTGCCAATTGTGCCTTACAGGTATATTTCTAAACCATTTGTTTTACTTTCTTTAATGGTATTAGTTGGTTATTGTGACTATAAAAATCCAAAATCAAAACAATTGTTGTTATTAGCTTTAACTACTTTTCTTATTGGAGATATTTTAATTATAAATCATTTAAATCCAGTAAATTTTGCTTTGAGTATGCTGCTTTTTGTCGCAGGAAAGTTGTTATATTCTATTTTATTTACACATAAAGAAGACTTTAAAATAAAGCGTTTAATACCTTTTTTTGTGTTTTGTGTGTTAGTAATAGCTTTCGTTTTTAATTTTATATATCCTAGACTAGGTAATTATTTTATACCTGTAACTTTATATTTTATTATTACGTTGATAATGAGTCTTTTTGCTTATATTAGGTACGGAATTGTAAGTAAGAAAAGTTATACAATGGTTATGTTGGGTATTTCTGTTTTCTTAATTTCTGAAATAATTATGGTCTTTAAAACGTTTTATGATGTGTTTCCGTATCAAGACTTTTTAATTATGTTTTTTATGGTATTGGACAATATTTAATTATTACAGGTTTATTATTCCAATTTGCAATTAAAGGTACCGATAGAAAGTATAAATGAAATCTATTTTTAAAAATACTACACAATTTACCATACTGTATTTTACTGTGCTTTTTATTGACATTTTTTTAAAAGAAATTGAAAGATTTTTTTATTTAAGAATGTTTACTAAAGCATCGGTCTTGCTATTATTAATGGTGTATTTTTATTATAGTAGGCAAGGTGTTTTTAGGTTTAGAGATAAATTATTTTTATCCGGTTTAGTCGTTTTTATGATTGGAGATTTTTTTCTAACACTTTACCAAACCATGGAATTTTATATTCTAGGAATGATTCTTTTTATTATTGGTAAATTAATTTATACAGCTAGATTTTCTAATCAAAATGATTTTAGTACAAAAAAGTTAATACCTTTTTTTGTTATTATTTTTTTCTATATAGTCTTTATAACTGTTATGGTTTATGATAATTTAGGAGACTTTTTTATACCTGTGCTAATATATCTGTTTGCTTCAATGATATTAGCATTATTTACTTATTTGCGTAAAGATGTAGTTAATAATATTAGTTTTCTAATTGTTTTATTAGGAGTTATAAGTAGTGTGTTTTCAGATAGTATTACTGTACTTCAATCTTTTTACGATCAAGATTTTGGGTATCATCAATATACTATAATGTTTTTTTATGGCTTATTTCAATACCTTGTAGTAATAGGAATAACAAAAGAAGAGTTAATTTCAAACGAAATTAAGCCTCATCTTTAATTTTTTTAACTCGTTTTAATTGAAGTAAGTTAATAGGATTACTTCCTAAGCCTTTAATATTTTTTCTAGTAAATCTAATAACCTCGTCATAATACAATGGTACTATTGGTGCGTGATCTATAATTATACTATCAAGTGTTTTATAAATTTGTTCTCTTTGGTTTATATCACTTTTTAAAAAGCTTGATGTATATAAACTATCGTATGTCGCATTATAAAAATGTGTGTAATTAGGTCCGTTTGGAGCAAAATTTTCACCGTAAAATAAAGAAAGATAGTTTTGTGCATCAGGATAATCTGCAACCCAACTAGCTCTAAATAAATCTAATTTACCATTAGCTTTTCCTTCTTTTAAAGTAGACGCAGGAATAACATCTACATTAACAGTTAAACCAATTTTAGTTAATTCGCGTTGTATGTACTCGCAAAAAATTAAATAATTGCCTGTTGTTGTTATGGTTACTTCTGGTTGTTTATTGGTTGTAGCTTTATAGTTATTTACAAGCTGTTTTGCTTTTTCAGGGTTATAGGTAAAACCGTTAGTTGTACTGTATCCAGGTAAGCCTTTTGGTATAAATCCGCCATTTGCTGGTATACCAATACCGTTTCTAAGATATGTAATCATCTTTTCGCGATCAAAACCATAGTTTATGGCTTCTCTAATGGTTTTAGATAAGATTTCATCTTTATCGCTATCTAAGAAAAACGCAAGGTATTCGGTATTTAAGTAAGGTCCTTTAATCACGTTTACTGTAGAATGGTATTTTGATCTTAAATCACCTTTAGTAGTTAAAATTTCATCTTGATAAGACGCGTCTAAACTGTTTAAAAAATCCAAATTACCTTGGGTAAATTGCATAAATTCACTTTGTTTGTCTGGTAAAAAGGTAATGGCAATTGCTTCTAAATAAGGTAATTGTGTTCCGTTTTTGTCAGTTTCAAAATAATTATTATTCTTTCTTAAAACTAGTTTGATGTTTTCTTCCCAACGTTTAAACTTGAATGGACCAGTACCAATTGGGTTTGATCTAAAATAAGAACCGTAATGCGTTACAATTTCTTTAGGTACAACGCTGCAATACTTCATTGTTAATAAGCCTAAAAATGCAGGAAAAGGTTGCTTTAATTGTATGATAAACGTACTATCGTTTTTAGCTTTAAAATGTTTTACTTTATTAAAAACCCATTGTCCAGAAGAGGCTAATTTAGGATCTAAAATACGATTAAAACTATATTCAAAATCTTGCGCTTTTACTGCTCTAGTATTATTTTTAAATAGTTTATGTTTATGAAAATAAACATTGTTTTTTAATGTGAATGTATATTGTAATCCATCTGAAGAAATGTCCCAACGTTTGGCTATACTTGGTATAACATTTAAGCTATCATCCATTTCTACCAATCCATTAAATAGTTGATTTACTGCCCAAATATCTGCATTGTCTTTAGCAAATGCTGGATCTAAAGATCCAATATTTTTATGCTCGTTATATCTAAATACTAAGTGATCTTTATTTTCTTTTTTAGATGAAGAACACGACCAAATTATAATGGCTAATGTAATAACTATAAAACGTCTAATCATACTAATTTTCTGGTGTTGAACGCCATTTTAAAATGTTTTTACAGAACAAGTAAATAAATATTAATCCTAGCACAAAGATAATGTAACTAGACCAAATCCCTAAATAATCAAATAAGGTATGGCAATATTCTTCTCTTTCAGAATATTTAGGATATAAATCACGACATCTATCGCTTTGATGCATAGTTATTATAGCAAGTATTAATCCTAAGTAAGGTGTGATTCCTATAAGGCATATGTTTAAAATTATAGCAGCAATTTGTTTTTTAATTCTGGTTATAAAAAAGATGCCTAAAACAAGAAGTATAGTGCCAATTATCCAAATAAAATAACTTATAAAATACTCTATGTCTATACTGTTATGTCTTGTGGTATAAGCTACAGCAGCTGTAACTAAGGATACAAATATGGTTAGAATAATAGAACTTACAATTGTAAATAAAATAGCTTTTAAACTTGTAACTCTAAAACAGAAAATGACTAACGCAATAAAAAACGAAATCCACATAAAAAAATGAACTTCTTCACCTAAAATTGGGTTGCTTTTTATTGAATTTATATTATCAAAAGCCTTCTTTAAATTATCCGATTCGATATAATAATTGGTAAATAATTTTGCTTGATAATCTTCAAAAATTGAATTATCCACATTTTTTAAATACCTGTAATTAACATATGGTTTTTCGTTATGTATAAGGTTTTTAATTTCAAAACCTACTGGATTGTAAATTAGATCAAACCAAGTGTTTGCATTTAAATTGTTTTGTATTTTATAGGTTTTGGCTATATCTAAAAACTGATTTAAAATAGATTTAATTTCTTCAGGATTATTTCTGTTTAGAAGCTCGAAATTTTCTTTTTGTATATGTGGTTTTAAAGATTTGTTTTTATATCTAGTCTCGTATAAATCGTAATCGTAACTAATAATTTCAGAATACCCATTATTGGTAGTTTTGTTAAAAAATACATTGGAATAATTATAATAATTAGGCGCAACGGTTTTAAGTTGGCTAGAAAGATCGATAACACTATCCTTAAACGTATAGGTAATTTGATTATTTAAATTAACATAGTAAAGATAATTTCCAATTTTATGTGGCTGAAAATCTTCTGTGTCACTATAAGTTTTAGTCTTTAACGAATAAAACTGATAGTTTTTACCAAGATTTTTAATAACAGGCTTATCAAAGTTTATTTTGTCATAATTTGTCTCGCAATACACATTGTTAAATGGTTCTGGATAGACAATTTTATCTATCGTATAATGACTTAAATTATGCGAAAAAAACACACTTGCCTTGTTAGCAATGCTTATGTCTTGATTATAAGAAGCATCAGGATATTTATAATTTATGTAGTTTTTTACACCTAAATTAAACGAAAAATAATAGCTAATACTTGTAATAATAATCACAAAATAGATTATAAATTGTTTAAATAATTTAAATGCTGTAAATGGGTAAAAGTTTTTAAATGCATTGTTTTTAAACATAAAAACAAGCCACAAAACTAACATGACTATAGAGATCATTAAACTAAAGTAAATGGTACCGTTTTCAAAAAAAATACCAGAAGCTCTATAGCTATGTAACGTTTCAGGATTAGAAAGCGCAAACCAACCAAATATGTAAAAAATAATGTGAAGTACTAGTGCAGAACTTAGCATCCAAATCACTTTTGTATTCCATAACGTTGGATAACGTTCTATCAGATAGTTGTTTATTTTAAAAATGAAAGATTTCATCAATATTAATTTAGATTATGAAACAAAAAAGCGTCTTGTAGATTTAGAAATATCCCTTATGTAAGTCACATTAACTTTATTAGATCCTAACACATCTAAAACCTCATAAAACATGGTGTTTGCATTAAAATAGGCGATAAAAACACCACCATTAAAAACTAATTTTTCTAAAGCAATTGGCGTAAATATTTCTTGCAAGGTAGCTCTGCTAGTATTGCAATCTATTTCTACAATTAATTGTTTATTTATGTCTTGTTCTACTTTACTATTGTTGTTATCTGTGTACTTACCATTTTTTAAGTAAATCACTTTATCAGATACTTTTTCTACCTCGTAAAGTTGTTGAGAGCTAAGTATAAGTGCAATAGGATTGTTTAAAGAGTTGCAAATAGATTTTAAATCTTCTAAAATTACCTGTTGTGCAAGTACATCTAAATTAGCAAGAGGCTCATCAAGTAAAAGTAATTCCGGTTGTCTTAAAAGCGTTCTGGCTAATTCAAACCGCATTTTGTAACCAGAAGATAATTCGCTCCATTTTAAATCTTTATAATCCCAAAGTCCAAGTCTGCAAATCATCATTAAAACTCTAATTTCATTCTCTTCTGGACTTATATTGTAATTAGATAAGACAAATTTTAAATTATCCTTTAGGCTACCATACCATTTTTGAGTACGCTGTGGTATATAAACTAAACTAGATCTTAAATCAAAAGTGGTTTTTATAGGCTTGTCAAAATTATATTCTAAACTACCGCTAGTATGCTTAATTTCTTTAGCAAGAACACGTAATAAAGTAGTCTTACCATTACCGTTTTCTCCAACCAAGCCATAAACATTTCCTTTGTTTATAGAAACGCTTATCGGACCTAATTTAAAAGCATTATTACCGTAGCTTTTAGTAATATTTGTAGCAGTAACAATAGGTTTAAACGTATTGTATGCAGTGACATTTATTAAGGCAATTTGTTCTAATACCTTTAAACATTTGCTAATAAAAATGTCGTCTTGGTTAGGATGTTTAGATTTCCAATCTGTAAGATTAATAATTTGCTTGTAGATGTCTAGGTTTTGAGTATCTAAAGCACAATCCATTAATTTGCGATAACCTAAAACAGTATCTTTATTTTCAAAAAAAACAAAAACATCTTTAAGTCTTTTTTCTAGTGTAGACATATAATTTTTAAAGGATTAAACGCTTTTTATAGCTAAAAAAAATGCGTAATTTTGCAATCACAAAATATAATTGCATTAGGTAAATATAATAATTCTTACCAAGCATTAAACACTATTTTATTTTGAATACCAAAAAGAAAGTTGGCTTTTATACATTAGGTTGTAAACTTAATTTTTCTGAAACATCAACTATCGCAAGATCTTTTAAAGATGAAGGTTTTGAGCGTGTAGATTTTAATGATGAAGCAGATATTTATGTAATAAACACATGTTCTGTAACCGAAAATGCAGATAAACGTTTTAAAACCATTGTAAAACAAGCACAAAAATCTAATCCAGATGCTTTTATTGCAGCTGTAGGTTGTTATGCCCAATTAAAGCCTCAAGAATTGGCAGATGTAAATGGTGTTGATTTGGTGCTTGGTGCTACCGAAAAATTTAAAATAACAGATTACCTTAACGATTTATCTAAAAACGATTTAGGAGAAGTACATTCTTGCGAAATCGAAGACGCAGATTTTTATGTAGGATCGTATTCCATAGGCGATAGGACACGTGCATTTTTAAAAGTACAAGACGGTTGCGATTATAAATGTACTTATTGTACAATACCTTTAGCAAGAGGAATTTCACGTAGTGATACCTTAGAAAACGTACTTAAAAACGCCAAAGAAATTTCCGAGCAAAATATAAAAGAAATTGTATTAACCGGAGTAAATATTGGTGATTACGGTAAAGGTGAATTTGGAAATAAAAAACACGAACATACCTTTTTAGAGCTAGTAAAAGCATTAGATCAAGTTAATGGTATAGAACGCTTACGTATATCTTCCATAGAGCCAAATCTATTAAAAAACGAAACGATAGATTTTGTATCTAAAAGCAACACATTTGTACCACATTTTCATATACCATTACAAAGTGGGCATAATGATATTTTAAAGTTAATGAGGCGACGTTACATGAGAGAATTGTATGTAGATCGTGTCGCTCAAATTAAACAAGTTATGCCTCATGCCTGTATTGGAGTAGATGTAATTGTTGGTTTTCCTGGAGAAACAGACGATCATTTTTTAGAAACATATAACTTTTTAAACCAATTAGATATTTCTTATTTGCATGTGTTTACTTATTCTGAAAGAGAAAATACAGTAGCAGCAACAATGGAAGGTGTCGTGCCTAAAAATGTAAGATCTAAAAGAAGTAAAATGTTACGTGGATTAAGTGTTAAAAAACGTCGTGCGTTTTATGAGTCACAAATAGGAACAAAACGAACAGTACTTTTTGAATCTGAAAATAAAGAAGGCTACATACATGGATTTACAGAAAATTACGTAAAAGTAAAAACACCATGGAATCCAGAATTAGTTAATACTTTACACGAGGTAGAATTAACAAAAATAGATACAGATGGACTTGTACGTTTTGAGTTTTTAAACTTAGAAGTAGCATAAAAAAAAACCGAAGCAATTGCTTCGGTTTTTTTTTAAAATAAATTGCAAATTATATTCTTACACCAACAGGTAATAATCTTTTATATTGCCTATTTCTTCTAATAAATTTTGCAATGTAAGGACTTGTAGGAACAACGCTTAAGTTTCTTTCTTCGATGTTTTCAAAAACTAATTTTAAAAAATCGTTTTTAAACTGGTCGTTATCTAGCGCTTCAGGTACAATTAATTTTGTTAAAAAGATCTTTCTTTCTTGTAAAGAGTATTCAATTTTAGCAAAATGATCATCCATCTTCAGTTCAAATTGACGTAAAAAATCATTGTCAACAAGCTCAGCTGCATCAATCATATGTATAAAGTTTTATTAATTATCAAGGAAGTTTCAAAAATAGTACCAAACTATTTTATAGCTTTACACTGCAAATGTACGAAAAATTCTAAAATAAATTTACTTCAAACTTGTTAAAACCTTATGAATCAGGAGATAATACCAGTTTATTTTATGCCAGGAATGGCAGCCAATCCGACCATTTTTGAATACATAAAATTACCCGAAGATCGTTTTAAAATCTATTGGCTATCTTGGAAAATACCATTAAAAAACGAAACACTTCAAGAGTATGCAAAACGTATGTGCGACGATGTAAAACACGATAATCCGGTGTTATTAGGAGTATCTTTTGGTGGTATTTTGGTACAAGAAATGTCAAAACATATTAAAGTTAGAAAGCTATTTGTAGTGTCTAGTGTAAAAACTAAACATGAATTACCGCGACGTATGAAACTGCTTAAAGCCACAAAAGCTTATAAATTATTACCAACGCAGTTAATGAGTAATGTAGAATTGTTAGCTAAATATGCGTTTGGCGAAACCATTACAAAACGTGTAGAGTTGTACAAAAAATATTTATCTGTTAACGATAAAAGTTATTTAGATTGGGCAATAGAACAAATAATTTGTTGGGAACAAGATCAACCAATACCAAACGCCATTCATATACATGGCGATAGTGATATGGTTTTTCCTTGTAATCATATTCAAAATTGTGTAAAATTAAAAGGAGGAACACATATTATGATTATAAATAAGTACAAATGGTTTAACGAAAATTTACCAAAACTAATATTAGATATATAATTAAAAATCAAATAAAAAGCTTAATTTTAAACAAAAAGAAAAGGATAATGAAGATTATAAAAAACGCATTAGCACTAGTAGGATTATTAGCAATAGGAGCGTTGTCTATTAACGCTATGCAAGAAGCGCCTACAGACGAAAATTTTGAAAAAAAATTGATAAACGATTATAACGTTTACGCTTTACAAGTACCAGATTATATGGATTTTGCAGGAGAAGAAGTGCCATTATCAAATCCAGATATTTTAGAACGTATGGATAGAGAGCTATTAGTAAATACCTATTGGCAATCTAATGGATTATTAATGTTTAAAAGAGCAAAAAAATACTTTCCTATTATCGAGCCTATCTTAGCTAAACATGGTGTTCCAGACGATTTTAAATATTTAGCCGTAATAGAAAGTGGTTTAACCAATGCAAAGTCACCAGCTGGAGCAAGTGGTTTTTGGCAAATTATGAAAACTACTGGAAGAGAATACGGATTAGAAGTAAACGATAATGTAGATGAAAGATATCACTTAGAAAAAGCAACCGAAGTCGCTTGCGATTACCTTAAAAAAGCAAAAGAAAATCTAGGAAGTTGGACACTTGCTGCAGCAGCTTACAATGCAGGTAATGCTGGTGTTTCTAGACGTTTAAACGAACAAAAAGTTAATGGGTATTATGATTTGTTATTAGGTGAAGAAACAGGTCGTTATGTATTTAGGATTTTAGCGTTAAAAGAAATTTTATCTAATCCATCAAAGTATGGTTTCAATTTTAGAGATAAAGATTTATACTCTAAAGTACCAACATATTTGGTAGAAGTAGACACAGCAGTAACAGATTTTGCAGGTTTTGCAAAACAATTTGGTATAAATTATAAGATTTTAAAGCTTCATAATCCTTGGTTAAGAGAACCGCATTTAAATAACAAGTCAAGAAAACAATATTTTATAGAGTTGCCTAAAGAAGGTTATTATAAAAACTAACTAGTTTATGCTAGCATTTTTAACAGATCATTGGTGGACAATAGCTATTGTTATAAATTACATATTAGCATTACTAGCAGTTGTCACAATATTATTTAAATCTATAAACCCAACAAAAACACTAACATACATTATCGTATTGTTAGTGTTTCCTTTTTTTGGACTTATAGTATATTATTTATTTGGGCAGGAATACAGAAAAAATAAAATCTTTAACCGTAAAGACGTACTTAACAATAACCTTATTAAATCTATAAATAGTAAGGTAGAAATTAAGCCAGAATTTTTATCAAAATATGAAGCAAATGCAGAAGAAGAACAAGTAAGATTAGTACAGTTACTTCAAAAAAATGATAAATCACCATTAACTCAAAACAATGAAGTTGAAATAATTTTAAACGGAGAAAATAAGTTTGAAAAATTATTTCAAGACATAAAACAAGCAAAAAAACATGTGCATTTAGAATATTATATTCTAAAGGACGACAAGATAGGTACAAGATTATTAGATCTTTTATTAAGTAAAGCAAAAGAAGGTGTAGTAATTAGATTAAGTTATGATGATGTAGGAAGTAAAATTTCATCTAAAATGAAAAAATTACTTAATCAATCAACTATACAACACCATGCATTTATGCCTGTATTATTTCCAAAATTTACAGGAAAGATGAATTATCGTAATCACAGAAAAATAGTAATAATAGACGGAGAAATAGGCTATGTTGGTGGTGTAAACGTATCTGATACGTATGTTAATTATCCAGAAAATAAAAATTATTGGAGAGATACACATTTAAGAATAGAAGGTGAAGCAGTATTTTCTTTACAAACACAATTTTTAACCAATTGGAACTTTGTTGCAGAAACCGAAGTTAAATTAGACCGAAGTTTTTTTCCTTCTAAACCAATAGATAAAATTATACCAATCCAAATAGCAGCAAGTGGTCCAGATACAGATTGGGCAAATATTATGGAAGCCATCTTTTTTTCTATAGTAACTGCCGAAAAATATGTATACATAACAACTCCTTATTTTATTCCTAACGATCAAATAATTACTGCAATGCAAGTTGCTGCAAAAAGTGGAGTAGATGTTAGATTATTAATTCCAGATATTTCAGATTCTTGGACGGCTCAACATGCAACAAACTCTTACTTAGAGCAATTGTTTGAGGCTAATATTAAAATTTACAGATATACTAAAGGATTTATTCATGCAAAAACTATGGTTGTAGACGATATATTTACAACTATAGGTACTTCAAATATGGATTACAGAAGCTTCAATATTAACTTCGAAATTAATGCACTTATTTACAACGAAGAAAAAGCAAAAGAAGCAAAACAAATCTTTTTAGACGATTTAAAAGATGCTAAAAACATCACTTTTGAGCAATGGACAAATAGACCAAAGATAGAGCGATTAAAAGAAGCCTATTGTAGGCTTTGGGCACCATTATTATAAAAAAAACCGAAGCATTAGCTTCGGTTTTTTGTTTTTATTATCTGCTTCTTCGTTTTTGTGCTCTTAACGATCCGCCTTGTCCGTAATGTTGTTTAGGCATTTGTGCTTGTTTCATGTTTTGTTTCATCATTTTTATTTGATCTGTTAACATGCCTTGTTTATCAAGCTTTTGTGCTTCGGCTAATAATTTTGTAGCTTCTTGTTTTCTTCGTTTAGAAAACGCTATTCCAGCAAGGTTGAGTTTAGCCATAGCCATATCATGATCCATAGATAAACCTAAATTAACTGCGTTTTTAAAGTAACGTTCTGCTTCGCTAATGTTATCTTGAGACACCATAATTCCGTTTAAAAAATTATAGTAACCTTGTTGTTTTCTTACTAAAGCAGCTTCTGGATTTTTAATTTTATCTAACCATTTTTTTGCGCCATCAAAATCTTGTTTTCTTAATCTTAAAAAGGCAAGTAAAATAAATTCGTTTTTAAAATATAAGAATAAGAACACTAAAGATAATAGGATATACATAATACCATTACCAATTTCGCCTTCTATAAATTGCCAGATTGCAACTCCAAAAATTCCTACTGCTAATATTAATTTAAATACTTTATTGTACATGTTTTATTGTAAAGGTTTATAAATTGTTGTCGATGTAATTGTTGTAGGTATATCTACATTTTCCATATCTTTCATTATAGATATTCCTTTTGCTACAGAAGTAATTGTGGCTTCTTTAGGCCAACCAGATTGTTTATCTGCTAATACCGTTGTGTCTTGCGTACCTTGAAGAATCATTGTAATATTATCTTCTGTGTTTTTTAAAGCAATTGTGCTTTTTGCGGTAATTTCGTTAAAGCTATTAGACGCTTTAAAAGTCCAGTTGTTATTAGAAGTTAATTCTCCTGTATATTTATTTTTCCATGTATCTCCAATATTTAATTTTTTATTTGGATACATGTAAGTAAATTGATTTAAGCTTTCAATTAGACTTTGACCACCAAATTCTTTTCTCATAGATTCTTTTACAACTTCTTTTGTAAAACTATCAATGTCTAAATGCCCAATCATATGTTCTATAAGGCTATCTGTTCCTTTTAGGTTTACAATTTTACCAGATTTAAGCATGTTAATTTCTAAACTAGATCGGGTTAAACCTTTAAAAATTTGTCCTTCAATATCATCTGCCGAAATTTCTTTTTTAGTGTCTACATTGTAAATTGGACCTGCAAGATTAGAAGTTGTTTTCATATAAAACGACTCGTATTTAAAGTCAATAATATAAGAGCTGTCCGTCTTTTTTTTCACGTAAAAAAGATAATCTCCGCCAAGATTATTGATTATTTTATGTTCTTGTTCGTTCATTTTTTGAACGATTTCTTGTTTTGAATCTTGAGAAATTCTTAAAGAATCTCCTACTTTTAAATTAAAACCTAAATAGGATTGTGCGTTTAAAACACTTGTAAATCCTACAAAAGCTAATAAAACAGATAGTTTGGAAAAAGTCATTAATTTATGATTTATAATAGTCTTGCAAAGAAACTAAAATTTTCTTGAAAAATATTTTTAATTTTAGGTTTGTCAAATAAAAAACCCTTTGTATATTTGCGCTCAGTTTTGGAGAAAAACCAAAATGCAATAAAAATTACAAGTTTCAGATTTTAAAGATAATATACAATGAGTAAAAGAACGTTTCAACCATCAAAAAGAAAAAGAAGAAATAAGCATGGTTTTAGAGAAAGAATGGCTTCTGCTAATGGTAGAAAAGTATTAGCGCGTCGTCGTGCTAAAGGAAGAAAGAAATTATCTGTTTCATCTGAAATCAGACATAAGAAATAATGATTAACAATTGTTAATATATAAAAGGCGTTGCTTAGGTGTAACGCCTTTTTTTATATCTAATAATGATTATTTTTGAATAATAAAAACAACACACACTAAAAATGCCTAAAAATCCAAAATTAAAATCTATCCTTATTATAGGTTCTGGTCCAATTATTATCGGTCAAGCATGCGAATTTGATTATTCTGGTTCTCAAGCTTTAAGATCGTTAAGAGAAGAAGGAATAGAGACTATATTAATTAACTCTAATCCTGCAACAATCATGACAGATCCAAAAATGGCAGATCATGTTTATTTGTTGCCTCTTAATACAAAATCTATTGTTAAAATACTTAAAGAACATCCTCAAATTGATGCTGTATTACCAACAATGGGAGGACAAACTGCTCTAAATTTATGTATTGAAGCTGATGAAAAAGGGATTTGGGAAGATTTTGGAGTAGAAATTATAGGTGTAAATATTGATGCTATTAACATCACAGAAGACCGAGAAAAGTTTAGAGAGCTAATGCTTGAAATTGGAGTAGGTATGGCGCCACAAGCTACAGCAACTTCATTTTTAAAAGGTAAAGAAATAGCTCAAGAATTTGGTTTTCCGTTATGTATTAGAGCATCATTTACTTTAGGAGGCGCAGGAGCAGCAATTGTTTACGACGAAAAAGAATTTGACGAAGCTCTTACCCGCGGTTTAGAAGTATCACCAATACATGAGGTGATGATTGATAAAGCCATGATGGGTTGGAAAGAGTATGAGCTAGAGCTTTTAAGAGATAAAAATGACAATGTTGTAATTATCTGTACGATTGAAAATATGGATCCAATGGGAATCCATACCGGAGATTCAATCACAGTAGCTCCAGCAATGACGCTGTCTGATACTACGTTCCAGAAAATGCGTGATATGGCAATAAAAATGATGCGTAGTATTGGTGATTTTGCTGGTGGATGTAACGTCCAGTTTGCTGTAAGTCCAGATGAACATGAAGAAATTATTGCAATCGAAATTAATCCACGTGTATCTAGATCTTCTGCATTAGCAAGTAAAGCAACAGGATATCCAATTGCAAAAATAGCAGCAAAATTAGCTATAGGTTATCATTTAGACGAACTTCAAAATCAAATTACAAAATCTACTTCAGCTTTATTCGAGCCAACTTTAGATTACGTAATTGTAAAAATACCACGTTGGAATTTTGATAAATTTGAAGGATCAGATCGTACTTTAGGACTTCAAATGAAAGCAGTTGGAGAAGTAATGGGTATTGGTAGATCTTTTCAAGAAGCCTTACATAAAGCCACTCAATCACTTGAAATTAAAAGAAATGGATTAGGCGCAGATGGTAAAGGTTATAAAAATTACGACCAAATTATAGATAAATTAACTAACGCAAGTTGGGATAGAGTATTTGTAATTTATGACGCAATTCAAATGGGTATTCCGTTAAGTCGTATTCACGAAATCACAAAAATAGACATGTGGTTTTTACGTCAGTACGAAGAGTTGTACCAATTAGAAAAAGAAATTTCGACGTATACAATAGATACTATAGAAAGAGATTTATTATTAGAAGCTAAGCAAAAAGGTTATGGTGACAGGCAAATTGCACATATGCTTAATTGTTTAGAAAGTCAAGTATATAATAAAAGAGAAGAATTAAACATCAACCGTGTATACAAATTAGTAGATACATGTGCTGCCGAGTTTGAAGCAAAAACACCTTATTACTATTCTACATTTGAAAATGAAGTTGAAACTGCAGATGGTAAGCGATATGCAGATAACGAAAGTATAGTTACCGACAAGAAAAAGATTATTGTTTTAGGATCTGGACCAAACAGAATTGGTCAAGGTATTGAGTTTGATTACTGTTGTGTGCATGGAGTATTAGCAGCTGCAGAATGTGGCTACGAAACTATAATGATAAACTGTAACCCAGAAACTGTGTCTACAGATTTTGATACCGCAGATAAACTATATTTTGAACCAGTATTTTGGGAACATATCTACGATATTATTCGTCATGAAAAACCAGAAGGTGTTATCGTTCAATTAGGTGGTCAAACTGCATTAAAGCTTGCAGAAAAACTATCTAAGTACGGTATTAAAATAATAGGAACAAGCTACGAAGCGTTAGATTTAGCCGAAGATAGAGGAAGTTTTTCTAAACTATTAAAAGAAAACAATATACCATATCCTAAGTTTGATACTGCCGAAACAGCAGAAGAAGCTCTTAAAGTTGCAGATAAATTAGACTTTCCAATCTTAGTACGTCCATCTTATGTACTTGGTGGACAAGGAATGAAAATTGTGATCAATAAAAAAGAATTAGAAGAACACGTTGTAGATTTATTACGTAGCATTCCTAATAATAAATTATTATTAGATCATTATTTAGATGGTGCAATAGAAGCAGAAGCAGATGCTATTTGTGATGGTGAAAATGTTTACATCATAGGTATAATGGAACATATAGAACCATGTGGAATTCACTCTGGAGATAGTAATGCAACGTTACCACCTTTTAATTTAGGTGACTTAGTAATGCAACAGATTAAAGATCATACAAAAAAGATCGCATTAGCATTAAACACAGTTGGTTTAATCAATATACAGTTTGCAGTAAAAGACGACACTGTGTATATAATAGAAGCTAATCCGCGTGCATCTCGTACAGTACCATTTATAGCAAAAGCGTATGGAGAACCTTATGTAAATTACGCCACTAAAGTAATGTTAGGAGAGAAGAAGGTAACTGATTTTGAATTCAACCCTAAATTAGATGGTTACGCTATAAAACAACCAGTATTTTCATTTAATAAATTCCCTAATGTTAATAAAAAATTAGGACCAGAAATGAAAAGTACAGGTGAAAGTATCTTATTTATAGATAGTCTTAAAGACGATGAGTTTTACGATTTATACGCTAGACGTAAGATGTACTTAAGTAAATAAACTTTTATACTACATTAAAAAAAGCCTTATTTGAACAAATGAGGCTTTTTTATTTATAATAGGTCTTTATTGGTAATTATTTAAAGTTAAGGATTTAATATTAGGAATATTACATAAAAAAAATTATTTTTAAATGAAAAAGAAAATTGCTATGTATAATTTTAAATTTAAAACTAACTATTTAATAAGGGCAACACTTATTATCTCTTGTTTGTTTTTTAATTATAATGTCTATTCTCAAACAGACATTTTTGAAATAAGTAGAACAGGATCTATTGAGGACATTGAAACACTTTATTCTAAAGATAAAAATTTAATTAATCAAAAAAATGAACAAGGCTATACTCCATTAACAATAGCTTGTTATAATGGTAATTCTAATGTTGCATTATTTTTAGCCGACAAAGTAGAAGACATTAACGGAAATTCTAAATTTGGTACGCCACTAATGGCAGCAACCTACAAAGGTTATGACAAAATAGTTAAAATTTTATTAGACAATAATGCAAAAACAAACCTTCAAGATTCTCAAGGAGCAACTGCAATGCATTATGCTGTACTGTTTAGAAATTATAAAATAATTGAATTACTTATAAATTCTAATGCAGATTTTTCTATCAAGAATAATGTAGGTAAATCTGCTATGGATTTTGCAATAAGTTATAATGACGATACCTTAAATAAATTGTTGAATATTAATAAAAATTGATTATGAGAAAAATTACTTTATTACTTTTTTTAATTACTGCGCCATTTGCATTTAGTCAATCATGGACAACAGGTGCTGTGTCTTTGGCAGCAGATTATACTGTACAGTTTGATATAGACTCTGGTACAGGATTAGTAACTATGACTATGATTGGGCCTGATAATGTTTGGTTAGGTGTTGCGCCTGGAGTAGCATCTGGAAACAGCATGGGTAACTTAGGTGATGATGCTGTTGTTTTTAATTCAGTTGGTTTACAAGACAGAAATATGCCTTCTGGAACAGGAACACCAAATTTAGATGGTAGTCAAGATTGGACTGTTAGTAGCAATACTACAGCTGCAGGAGTAAGAACTTTAATAGCAACAAGAGCTATTAATACTGGAGATTCTAATGATTATGTATTTCCAACTTCTGAGACTACATTTCCTTTATTATGGGCTAAAGGATCTAGTTTAAGTTTTGGATATCATGGAAGTACTAAAGGTGGTGCTACAGCAACGACGACGTCTACTTTAAGTGTGGATTCTTTTGAAAATTTATCAAACGTAAAATTATATCCTAATCCAGCTTCAACACAACTTAATTTAGAATTGCCTAGCTTTAATACAGATGAATTAAGTATTGAAGTTTATAATGTTTTAGGAAAAAGAATTTACACAACATCTATCAATCAATTTAAAACAAGTATAGATGTGTCAAACTGGAATAATAGTATTTATTTAGTTAAAGTAATTTCTAAAGCTAATAATAAATCTATAACCAAACGATTTGTAAAGATTTAAAACATATTTACTTATAAAAAAAGCTTTCCAATTGGAAAGCTTTTTTTATTTCTTTTTTAAAGGGAAATTATATTCTATTTCAACTTGTTTAGAAACTTTATTGCTTACCACTTTTGGTATGTCTATGTCAAAATCTTCTACGTTGACTTTTAAAGTTCCTGATAGTACAATTTCGTTATTGTCACTTAAATAAATAGTCATAGGTAAATTTGATACCGCTTTTGTTTTTCCATGAAACTCTAACGTACCATTATAATACACTTTAGTTTTAGTTTCATTAATATTATTAATATCAAAGTCTATTATTTCTCCTTTAAAATTTGCTTTCGGATAGTTGTCAGATTCAGCATAATTTTCATTAAAATGTTCTTCCATTAAGGCGTTTTTAAATCTAAATCCTTTTACAAAAACTAAAGCTGCAAACTGCCCATTTTCAATATTTAAAATTACTGTAGTCGAATTGTTTGTAGCTTTAACTTCTTCAAAGGAAGGAACTGAAGCTTCAAAAGTTACATGACCTGTTTTTGTTAAATATTTATCTTGACTAATACCACTTATAGTAAAAAGTAGTAATGTAAAAACTATTAATATTTTTTTCATCTTTATTTTTTATTAGAGGAAACAAAAAGTATTCCAATGTTAGTTTTCTAATAAACCATCTGCAATCCATTGTTCTACTAAATCAATAGAGTTTTGTGGTAATCTTGGTCCGCCTAAAGGCATTGCTCCACTTTCACTAGCTTGTCTAGAGATTCTGTCTAAAAGATTATTTTCAGCAGATGCTTTTACATCTTCATAGTTAACAAGACTGTTTGGCGCACCATTTACAGGTGGATTATCATGACAAAACACACAATTGTTATCAATTATTGGTTTTATATGTTCTGTATAGGTGATAAGTTCTCCTTGTTGTACTGGACTTACATCTGTTAAGTCGTCCTCACTATTATTTGAGCAGTTAAAAGCAAGAATAGTTACAATTACAGCTATTAAAAATGTTCCTTTTTTCATATTTTTTCTTTTTTCATTTTTTTAAAATCTTCTACTAAGGTTAAAACCAAAATATATGTCTCCATCAGACCATTCTCCTGTTGCTTGTCCTAAAAATCCATTAGTATTCATTGCTTGAGAATTGGTGAAATGCATTTGAAAAACATGTCCACCAGTTTCTAAATCTATTCCTATAGATAAAGGATTTTTAAAAGGTGAAGTACTAGATCTATTTAAATGCCAACCATAATCTGCATTTAATGACCAGCGTTTACCTAATTTATATCTTGTACCCATTCCTAAAGCATATTGTGTATTATCTTGGTTATTATCTAAAACAAAATTATCGTGGAAGACAGTAGGAGCAAGCTCTAAAGAAAGTTTGTCACTCACTTTTCTTGCTATTAATACTTGTGTAGTATAGCCTAATCTATCATTAAATTCTAATTTAGGATAGTTATTTTTGTCTAGTGCTGTATTAACTAATATAGAGTTGTAGCCAACTATAGTAAACGGAAAATTATCACTTTGTCTTGTAAGTCTATATTTTATTGCACTTTCGTATATTTTCTGAAAAGAACTTCTTGAAACACTAATGTTAATTGCATCATTTATTCCGTAAATAAAGTTTAGTCTGGTTACCGCATCGTCTAAACCAAAAAAGGTTTCTAATCCATTTTCTAAGCTTCCAAAACGATGGGCAACTACAAATGTAAATTCCTTTTTTGCAACTAATTTAGTGGATTCAAAATTTACAATTTTAAGTCCTTTAAATGTTGCTGTTGCGTAATTATTATCTTCATCGCTATCTATTTCTTCTAATAAATCGTCTTGAGAGAAGCAAAATATAGGTAAGCAAAATAGAAGTAAAAATATTTTTTTCATAAATTTAAAATTAGTTAGTTAAAGTACATTGGTCTAGTTTAATTTCTTCTAATAAATCGTCGTAGCCAATAAAACGACCTTTAATAGTACAAGTGGAATTTAATTTAATGTTTACCGGTTTAGGCATGCTACAAAACACTAAATTGTTAAGTGTAATATAGTTTGTATCTATAGCTGTTACTTTTCCAGAAACCTCAATGGTTTGGTCTAAAAATTTTTGTTGAGCAGCAGAAGGATTATCTTGGAATTGCTTTTTTAATAAGTTAGCCTCGATACTAAATTGGGCTTTTTCGTTAGCAATGTTTCTATGGTCTTGGTAGATGTAGTTGTAAGTGAAAAATAAGCCTATACAAATTAGGCCTAAAAAGATTAATATCTTTCTTTTCATAGCTTTAAATTTTTCTTTTTTAACTAAATTAACATATTTTTTGCAAATACTTAATTTAAAAGAAAAAAAATTAGTAATCTGACAATTCTATTTTAACCTTGTATTTATCAAGTATTGGTAAGTAATCTACATGCGAGAAATCTTCACTGTCAAATTCGTTTTGACGTTGTTTTTTAGTTTCCATTCGTTTAATGGCTTTTAAAAAACGTTTCACTTCATTTTTATCATTTAAAATTAGACCAGGAACTTTTTTAGAAGTTCCGTCATTATTTTTTGCAACCATAGTAAAGTAAGATGAGTTGCAATGTTTTACAGCTCCAGTTTGTATGTTTTCAGATTCTACTCTAATACCAACTACCATAGATGTATTACCTACAAAATTTACCGATGCTTTCATGGTAACAAGCTCGCCAATTTCTATTGGATTTAAAAAGTCTACAGTATCTACACTTGCAGTTACACAGTAAGTTTCTGAGTGTTTTGAAGCACACGCAAACGCAATTTGATCCATTAAATTTAAAATGTAACCACCATGAATTTTTCCTCCAAAATTAGAGTGTGAAGGTTGCATTAATTGCGAAATACTTACACGAGATGCATCTACTTTTTTATAGGATTTATTACTCATAATTGTTGTTGTCTAATATAAATTTCAATGTCTTTTTTGTAGTAAAACCCAAATACAATAAAAATTAACCCAAATATAATTGCACTAACAGTAATAACTGTTTGTAACTCTTTATTACTTGTTTCTAAAATAGGTTGAACAATAG
Organism: Mesoflavibacter profundi; assembly: GCF_014764305.1. Classification (NCBI taxonomy): domain Bacteria; kingdom Pseudomonadati; phylum Bacteroidota; class Flavobacteriia; order Flavobacteriales; family Flavobacteriaceae; genus Mesoflavibacter; species Mesoflavibacter profundi. Next base: position 82,199 of record NZ_CP061703.1, on the reverse strand, counting down.
ATTCTAGGCCTAATGAAAGTAAACTTGCACCCAATATAAAAACAAAAATATATCTAGCTCTTAATAGCCATCTATTAATTGTATATAAAGTTTTATTAGACATTTAGATGTTAATTACGCTCTTTTTCTTCAACTTTAGTTATAAAATATTTAGTATCACCAAGCCAGAAAAAACTTTGATAACGCTCTACATAAGATAGTTTTACAAACTGACCTTGATATTTATTTAAATCTTCAATAACTTGAGATTTTCCTTTTTCTACAGAAAACTTAAATATTTGCGCTTCGCTAACACCTTGACTTATTTCGCCTTCCCAAGTTTTAAACATGACACCTTTTTTACTAAACTTTACGAGTTCTCCAGCTCTAACGCCTTCGCTGTAAGGTACAAAGTAGATAAAGGCAAAGTAGCCTATAACTATTAAAAGGATTACTATAATGGATTTAATTAAGAATTTCATATAAATAATTTTAATCGTCGCTATGCGCTCGTTTTACAATATTTTCTGGTAACGATTTTTTGGCTTTAGCACCTAATTTTTTAATTTTTTCTACACTGGTAATTAAGTTTCCTCGTCCTTCTACTAACTTATTCATTGCAGAAGAATAGTCCTTTTTAGCATCGTCTAACTTTTTACCAACTCCGGTTAAATCTTTAACTAAACCTTCAAATTTATCATACAATGCACCTGCTTGACGTGCAATTTCGATAGCATTTTGTTGTTGCTTTTCGTTGTTCCACATACTATCTACCGTTCTTAAAGTCGCCAATAATGTAGACGGTGTTACAATTACAATATTTTTCTCAAAAGCTTTGTTGTAAAGCGTATTATCTTCATTTATTGCTATTGCAAATGCTGGTTCTATTGGGATAAAAAGAAGAACAAAATCTGGCGATTCTATATCGTATAAATCTTGATAATTTTTTTCAGATAATTGCTCGATATGTTTTTTTATTGAGTTTAAGTGCGCTTTTAAAAATATTGCGCGTTCGTCTTCATCTGCATTAACATAGCGTTCGTAATCGGTTAAAGACACTTTACTGTCAATAATCATTTTTTTGTTGTCCGGTAAGTGTAACACGACATCTGGCAACACGCGTGTTCCATCTGCACGAGTAAAACTTTGCTGCACAAAATACTCGCGGTCCTTTTCTAAACCAGATTTTTCAAGAACACGTTCTAGTACTAATTCGCCCCAATTTCCTTGCATTTTACTATCGCCTTTTAATGCTCTAGTAAGGTTTGTGGCTTCTTTAGTCATTTGTTGATTTAGGTCTTTTAAGCCCAATAATTGTTCTTTTAAAGCACTATGCATGCTTATGCTTTCCTTTTGTGTGTCTTCAACTTTTTTCTCGAAGGTTAGAATTTTCTCCTGTAAAGGATTTAAAATATTCTTGATATTTTCTTTATTCTGCTCTGTAAATTTATTTGATTTTTCTTCAAGAATTTTGTTAGCCAATAACTCAAAATCTTTACGTAATTGTTCTTGTTGTTGCGCTAACTCTTCATCACGTTTTAAATTTTGTTGTTGAAGGTTGTCATATTCTGTATTACGTCTTGTAAGTTCTGCGTTTAAAAATTCTTTTTCGCGTCTAATGTCTTCACGCTCGTTTTCGGTTTTAGCAATTTGTTGACGTAATTCATTTAATTGAAGATTAAAAGCCTCGTTTTGTTTTTGGTTTTCACTTTCGTGAAAGGCTTTAAAGTCGTTAAATTGTTGCTGAATATTGGCATTTCTTTCCTCTAAAGTACTTTTTTCGCTTTTACTTTTTAGTTTGGTAAAAAGCATACCCAAATAACCGCCAATAGCTGCCGAAATAAGTATCGCTATAATAAGAATGATGTTATCGCTCATTTAAAAAATTGATTTTTTCAAAGATAAAATAAAGTTATAAGTTGAAATCTACAAGTTAAAAAGTTTTCTCAACTATTTCTTCACTCTAAAACTTCCTGTTTTTTCATCAAAAACAATCAAATCTTTAGGGAAAAGACTTTCAAAAACACCTTTTGAAATAAGGTTACATGGTTGATCAGAAACCACTTGGTCTTTTGTCATTACAACCATACTGTCACAAAGTTGAATGGCTAAATCAATCTCGTGAGAAGAGAAAATAATAGTTTTTCCAGTATCTACAGTTAATCGCTTCAAAAGTTTTAAAAGATATGCTTTGTGATACATATCTAGATGCGTTGTTGGCTCGTCTAAAATAATAATTGGTGTGTCTTGCGCTAAGGCTCTTGCAATCATTACTTTTTGTAATTGTCCGTCACTAAGCTCGTAACATTTTTTATGTTTTAAACTGTCTATATTAGTTAAGGTAATAGCATTGTTTACTGCATTTTTGTCATTGTCTGTAAGATTACCAATCCAATTGGTGTATGGTTGTCTTCCTAAAGCAATTAGTTCTATTATAGAAAGATTTTTAGACGACACAGTTTCGGTTAATACAACACTAAGTGTTGTTGCTAATTCTTGATTATTATAACTCTTTAGCGGTTTTTCATTAATAAAAATATCACCATTTAAAGCAGGTTGTACTTTGGTTAGTGTTCTTAATAATGTAGATTTTCCTATGCCATTACCGCCAACAATAGCAATTAATTCACCTTTATTTAGATTAATGTTTATGTTTTTAGCAACAGGAGTTTCTTTCTTTTTAGACAAATAACCAATGTCTAAATTTTGGGTTTTTAGGATGATATGTTTATTTAATTCACTCAAATTTTGTTTTTATGGATTCCGCATCTAGTTCGGAATAACAAGTCTTTTTATCTATGTTCTATTTTCTATAGTCTATTCTCTAATCTAAAATATCATTTTACGTTGTCTAACTAATAACCAAATAACAACTGGCGCACCAATAAGCGCAGTAATAGCATTAATAGGTAATGTATATTCGCTATTTGGTAATTGGGCGATACAATCGCAAATTAACATAATTATAGCACCAATTAATAATACAGCTGGAATTAATACTTGATGATTAGACGTTTTAAAAAGTTGTCTTGTAACATGCGGAATAGCTAGTCCAATAAAAGCAATTGGTCCTGCAAACGCAGTAATTGTACCAGCTAGCAAACTAGTCGCTAAAATTATTATTAAACGGCTTCTCTTTAAATTTATACCTAAACTTTTTGCGTAGTTATCACCTAGTAATAAGGTGTTTAATGCTTTTATAGATGCTATTGTAAATACTAAGCCTATGCTGTATAAAATTAAAAATAAGGTCACTTCATTCCAATCTAAATCACCTAAGCTACCAAATCCCCAAAATATGTATTGTTGTAACTGCTCTGCTGTACTAAAATAAGATAGTATACTTACAATTGCAGCTGTAATACTACCAAACATTAATCCAATGATTAGAATAGCCATAGTGTCTCTTACCTTGTTGGAAACTAGTATTACAAGTAATAAGACTAAAAAGCTACCCAAACTTGCAGCAATTACTAAACTCCATTTACTAATTAAAAACGCAGCTAAAAATCCACCAAAAACCGAACTTCCTAAAATAACCAAAGCAACACCAAGACTTGCACCAGAAGTAATTCCTAAAACAAATGGACCAGCTAAAGGATTTTTAAATAAGGTTTGCATTAATAAACCAGAAATACCTAAGCCAGAACCAACTAAAATGGCAGTAATCGCTTTAGGTAAACGGTAATTTTGAATGATGTATTCTTGATTAGAAAATTCTGATGATTTTACTAAAAAACTATCAATTATAGTAGAAAATGAAATCTGTACAGATCCCAAACTAATGTTTAAGATAAAACATAGAATTAGAGCAATTAAAAGAAATAAAAACGAATATTTGTAATTGGTTTTCATATAGGATAAAGACCTTGCCTGATTTTTATAACCAGTTTAGTCTAAAGTAAGTAATTATTTTAAAGGTTTAAAAAAGTAAGGCTCGTAATCGTTTAAAAGCTCTGGATGACCAATTTTTATTAAATCTTTTAATACTAAATCAGGTCTAGCAAAACCAGTTTCGTAATATAAAACGCCACCAGTTGGACCAACGGTATTTGTAAAAGAAAATACAGATTTTGTTTTAAACGCTTCAAAATTTGAGTAATGCGCATTAGCATCTTCTAAAGATTGTAACGAGTTATAATATGATGGACTAATCCATAAATTGGCTTGTTTAGCTTTTTCAAAAACCGCTTCAAAACTAAGAGATAAACTACCAGAAGCATTTGTGTTAGCATATAAATAATCTAAATTGGCGTCTTTAAGCAATTGTGCTTCTGTACTTGTACCACTTGGTAAATACCACACATCTTTATATAATGCACCACTAATTACTGTTGGTTTTTTTGTAACCGTTTTTGCTAATTGTTTTGCCTTGTTGTAATTAGATTCTATAGTATTAAAAATAGAATCTGCTTGCTGTTGTTTGTTAAAAATAGCGCCAAATAGTTTAATCCATTCGGCTTTTGCAAGTGGTGATTTTTCTACCCAATCACCATTATAAATTACTGGTATATTTGCTTTTTTTACAGTATTTAAGGATTTACTTGTTCCGTCTACTCCAAAACCTATTACTAAATCAGGATTAAGGTTAAGTAATACTTCGGTATTAAGACCTTCATTTTTACCTAATTCTTTTACTTGACCATTATCTATACGTTGTCTAGTTTGTTTGGAAGACACATAATCTGTACCAGGAAAACCAACAAGTGTTTCGGTTTTATCTAATAATTCTAATGCAGGAATATGAGTTGTAGATGTTACAACAATTTTTGTGACTGGAGTTATTATTATGCCGTCATATTCATCTTTTAAAAATGAAGTTTTAGCAATGTTTTCTTTTGAAATTAAAACGTATTTGTATGTTTTATCAGCTTTAGGCCAAGGATTTTTTATTTCTACAACTTTAAAATTTTGATTATCAGTAATGGTAAAACCTTCGGCATATTTTAAATTTAAAGCTTCTGATGTGTTGCTAGGTAATTCTAAAATGTCTTCTTTTTTCTGCTTGCAAGATCCTAAAGCAATAAAAGAAATTATTAAAAGTATATAGTAGTGTTTATGTAACATTTGTAACTGTTTATTACTAGAAAAGCTTCTATTTTTATAAAAATATTATTATGAGAAACGCTTCAAATTTAACAATATATATAGTAGCAGGTATTATTATTCTTCACTTTTTATTAGGCTTTCTTTTTTTGATTTATAAAATGAATAAGAAAAAGTAGGTCACTATTTAGATTTAAATTACTTTTGCAAAGAATTTTGGTTCTGTTATAAAATTTATAACAGATTAAAAGGGAATCTGGTGCGTAGATTTACGATTTTTGATTTCAGAATTTAGATTAATTGAATGGTATTATAATTACTTCTAACTTCAAGCTTCATACTTCGTGTATTTACAATTCCAGAACTGTTCCCGCAACTGTAAGCTATAACGCTTGTTATTACACTTCATGTCACTGTCTTTTTTAAGATGGGAAGACCGAATAACAAGACGCAAGTCAGGAGACCTGCCAAATTCTTAATTTATAATTAATAACCTTCGGGAAAAAGGTTTTTAAGGTATATGAGATTTTTATATAGTTTAATTTTATTAGGTCTTTGTAGCGTTTATGCAATAGGACAAACCCAAAAAGATTCTGTTTTAACTTTAGAGACAGTTGTGTTAAGTGATGTAAAATTACTTAAAAATACCTATGGTTTTAAAACCACAAAGCTTAAAGATTCGGTATTAGAAAACGATTCTAAATCTTTTACAGATGTATTAAGATTTAATAGTAATATTTACTTTAAAGAGAATGGTTACGGTATGGTCGCTTCACCATCTTTTAGAGGAACAAACGCTTCGCAAACTGCTGTAATATGGAATGGGATTTCTATTAACTCTCAATTAAATGGGCAAACCGATTTTAATTTAATAAACACAAATAATTTTGATCAAATTGTAATAAAAAATGGTGGCGGAAGTGTGCAATATGGTAGTGGCGCTATTGGCGGTAGCATTCATCTAAATAATACATTAGATTTTAGTTCGCATTTTGAACATCAAGTAAGATTAAATTACGGAAGTTTTAATACCCAAAAAGCAAGTTATACAACCAATTACGGTAATTCTAAATTTGCTGCAAATTTTGGTTTTCAGTATGTGACTTCAGATAATGATTATAAGTATTTAGATACAGATGACGTTAATGAAAATGGCGCTTTTAATAACCTAAATTTTAATTTGAATTTAGGGTATTTTATTTCTGATCATTCGATAATTAAATTATTTCACCAATCTTTTATTGGCGAAAGAGAATTGTCAGGTACTTTAAATACAATTTCTAGAAGTAAATATTTAGATGAAAATTTTAGATCCATGTTAGAATGGACAACTATAGGTAACACGCTTACATCTAAAGTAAAACTTGCGCACTTACAAGAATTATTTAAATTTTACCAAAACAAAACTGCAGATAATTATAGTTTTGGTAAAGTAAATACATATCTAATCAAACATATTTTAGATTACAATGTTAGCAACAAACTAGTTTTAAAAAGTATTTTAGATTACAATTATTTTGAAGCAGATGGAAGTAGTTTTGGATCACCTAATCGTAATGCCTTTTCTGCAACAGCAATAGCAACTTACAAGCCAAATGCAAAATCTGCAATAGGATTAAATATACGACAAGATGTTACGTCTGGATTTAAAAGTCCATTACTGTTTTCGGTAGATGGAAGTTATAGATTTAATACTAATTATAAAGTCTTATTAAATGCCTCTAAAAACTTTAGAGTACCAACATTTAACGATTTGTTTTGGCAACCTGGTGGCAATCCAAACCTTAAACCAGAAACGTCTTATCAAGTAGATTTAGGTCATCAATTTTCTTATAAATGGGTAACATTAGACCTTAACACGTATTATATTAAAAATGAAAATTTAATACAATGGAAACCTAGTAACTCTGGTTTTTGGTCGCCAATAAATATAGATCAAACACATAGTTATGGAGCAGAAGTAGGCCTTACTGCAACAAAGTCTTTAGGGAAACATCAATTTAAATTTACAGGAAATTATTCTTATACAATTTCTGAAAATACAAAGACCAAAAAACAACTAATTTATGTGCCAAAACATAAAGCAACTTTAAGCTTGGCATATAATTATAAAAGATTGTCTTTTTATTATCAGCATCTGTATAACGATATGGTTTTTACAACATCAGATAATTTAACAGGACCATTTTATAGTTTACCAGATTACGATATAGCAAACACTGGAATTAATTATCAGTTAATAAAAAATAAATCACACGACTTAAAAATTGGATTGGATTTCAACAATGTTTTTAATGTAAAATACAACAATGTTGCGTTTAGACCAATGCCAAATCAAAATTATAATATTCAAATACACTATAAATTTTAATAACAACTCATGAAAAAACTATTGTATTCAATCTTAGGATTATCCTTATTATTCTCTTGTTCTAATGATGATGATGGCACAACAACACAAGAACCGTTAGGCGATTATGAAAACGGAATAATTGTAAGTGCTGAAGGCGGACCTGCTTCTGTATCTTATATTTCTAATGACTTTTCTACTTCAGAAAATCAAATTTATTTTAATGTTAATGAAGAAAATCTTGGTGTTTATCTTCAATCAATAGGATTTAATAATGATAAAGCTTATATCATCCAAGATTCTGGTACAATTACCGTAGTAAACCGTTACACTTTCGAGGTTATTACAACAATAACAACAGGATTAACAACACCAAGATATATTGCATTTAACGGTGCAACTGCTTATGTTTCTGATTGGGCAGATCCATTTACAAGTACAGATGATTATGTGGCTGTTTTAGATTTAAATTCTTACACAGTTACAAGTACAGTAGCAGTAAGCGAAGGACCAGAACAAGTATTAGTTAATAATAATAAGGTTTATGTATCGCATAAAGGTGGATATGGCGTAAACAATGAAATCTCAGTAATAGATACAGCAAATAATTCTTTAGAAACTATTCAGGTTAACGATGTACCAGATGAAATGGCAATAGATACTCAAGGTCACTTAGTGGTATTAAGTTCTGGTGCTAATCAATCTTGGTTAAATCCGCCAGTAGAAACTTTAGCATCTATCTCTAGAATAGATTTAAGCACAAACACAGTTATTACAAATATCGAATTTGCAGAAGGTGAGCATCCAAGTTTAATGGCTTATGCTAATGGATCTACTTACTATATTTTAAATAATAATGTATACAGTTTAGCAGACAATGCAACTGGTTTACCAACCGAATCTCAGTTTTCTATTTCTGCTAGTTATGCCTACGGTTTATCTGTAAATGCCTCTAATTTATTTGTTACAGATGCTAGTTTTACAGAGCAAAGTACACTATTGGTTTACGATTTATCAAACGGAACTTTATCTGAAAGTTTTAGCGTTGGTACTGGTGCTTCTAAAATATATTTTAATTAATTAGAATTGAATCATAAATAAAGCCTCAACATAATCTGTTGAGGCTTTTTTTTTTATTTAAAAGTTTGGCAGTAAATCTGTTTCTAAATACATATTTGTTCCTGTTGGTTTATGTGAATTAGAATAGTCTAAGATTTCTATAGTATGTATTGCAGTATTGCCAATTCTGCCATTTCCTGTTAAGTGCTGTATAGCTCTTGCAAGTAATGGTTCGTCTTGCTGACCTAAAACACCTAAATTTGATAAGTCTTCATCTAGAATTATGTCTGGAATTAATCCATTTGTATAATCTGAAAATCCGCTTGCATTTTCATTTATACCAACAATGGGTTGCATTGCCCAAGTATGATTTGGGTTAATTGCACCATTACAGTTTGAATTTGGTGGTAAAAATGCACAATCTGGATTATCGTATAATGTTATAGAAAATTCATTTTTTCCTCGTGTATTATTTCCTATATGTATAACTTCTAAGTAAGGATCTAAAGCATTTATAACAAGTTCGCTAGCAGAAGCAGAAGTGTTTTGCGCTAATATGTAAACTTTGTTTAGTCCTAAGCTGTTAATAGCATTACCATTAGATAAGGTTTGTTTAAAATATCTTGTAACATCTTCGTTAGTAAAATTAGCTTGTATTTTGGCATTCCATTGTTGTTTTAAAAACACGTCTGAAGTACTATTACCGCTTATCATACTTCCAAGATGAATAGCAGAATTTACGCTTCCGCCAGGATTATATCTTAAGTCTAAAACAAGTTGATCAATACCTTCGGCTACAAAACCTGCAAAGACTTGGTTTAATGCATCATCGTACTCACTTAAAAAGCGATTGTACATTAAATAACCAACTTTAATACCATCTACTTCAAAAGTGTTAGAAATATAAATTGGGTTTTCTTGATAAACTTCTTTTGTTAATGTAATAGATTGTCCGTTTTGCACCAATACATCATTTGCATCATATTCTGCAAGATTAATTGTATAAGTATCTACGTTAGAAAAAATTAAGCTCACATAATTGTTTACAGTTAAGGTTGTACCATTAACAGCGGTAAATAATTGTCCTCTAAAAACATTATTTTGAGCCGCGTTAGAGTTAGGTAAAACATATTGTACATAACCATAAACATTTGGTCCGTTATCTATAAGACCAAGACCAAATTCCATACCGTTACTTTTGGTTACACCGTTTAAAGCATTATTAAGCTCAAAATAATCATCAACAATCCAGCTAAATCTATCTTCGTCACTTAAAGAGGCATAAAATAGTTGATCTGGACTAGCAAATGTATTTAAGTAATCTTGATACGCTTGATCTGTATTAAATCTATTATCTGCAAGATCTGGTGCACTATCTGTGCCTTGCCAATAATACCAAAGGTTTAAACCTTTCCAAACAAAATCTTTTATTTCGGTATCTGTAATTGGTGTGTCATCATTATCTGTGAAGCAACTAGTAACGACTAACAATAGTAATCCTAAAAGGGTTAATTTGTAGTTTAATTTCATGATTTTCATTTCAATTTTTCATCTTAAAATTACTTATTTTACGATTAACAAAAAAAGATTGTAACAAAATTTATAGTTAGTCGTCGTAATAGAAACCACCAAAACCAAAATGACACAAACCGAGTTTTTAAATACTGTATTACCTTTTAAGGATAAAGTTTTTCGATTAGCAAAACGATTACTTGTATCTAAAGAAGAGGCAGAAGATGCAACTCAAGAAGTGTTATTAAAGTTGTGGAATAATAAAGGGAAAATTTCTAACTATAAAAATGTAGAAGCGTTTTCTATGACAATGACAAAGAATTTTTGTTTAGATAAATTAAAGTCCAAACAAGCACAGAATTTAAAAATTATTCATAGTAACTACCAAGATCATACGGTTGCTTTACAAAAACAAGTCGAGTTAAACGATAGTCTATCTTGGGTTGGAAAAATTATAGAAAGTTTGCCAGAACAACAAAAAATGGTTGTTCAACTAAGAGATATAGAGCAATATGATTTTGAAGATATTGCTAAAATGCTAGATATGAAGCCAACAGCAATACGTGTAGCCTTATCTAGAGCAAGAAAAACAATTAGAGAAGAATTAACAAAAACACATAGATATGGTGTTAAATAAAATAGAACAATTACTAGAGAAGTACGAAAACGGAGAAACAACGCTTAAAGAAGAAGCACAGTTAAAAGACTATTTTTCTAACGCAACTGTAGCGCCTCATTTAGAGCATTATAAAGCAATGTTTACATATTTTTCTGTTAATCAACAAGAAACGTTTAATAAGCAACTACCATTAAAAACTAAGAATAGAATAAACTACAAGTGGTTAAGTGTTGCAGCAGTTATAGCGTTAATGGTTGGATTTTATTTTAACCAATCACAAACCATCACAGAGCAAGATAAATTAGATTATGCACAAGCAAAATCGTATTTACAATTAGTCTCTAAAACATTAAATAAAGGTACAAATCAAGTTAACTATTTAAACGCCATAAACAAAGCTGGCATGCAAGTTGACTATTTAAAAGAAATTAATAACCCAATTCAAAGAATTTACAAATAAGATGAAAACAACAACTAAAAACACTAATACAATGAAAAAGTCAATATTAATAGCAATTGTAGCACTTTTAATGCTACCGTTATCAGGAATGGCGCAAAACGTTTTTGATAAGTACAGCGATAATGAAAATGTAACATTTGTTTCTATTAAGCCTAAAATGTTTCAAATGTTAGCAAAAATGGATATAAACACAGACGATCCAGAAGCACAAGAATACATAAACATGGTTAATAGCATAACTAGTTTTAAAACTATGGCTACAGATAATAAAACCATTTCTACAGATATTGCAAACTGGGTAAAATCTAGAAGCGCATCTTTAGAAGAATTAATGGTAGTTAAAGACGATGGAGTTAATATGACCTTTTATGTTAAGCAAGGTAAAGACGCAGATCATGTTAGTGAATTACTAATGTTTATAAATGGTCTAGATGCAGTTACAAAAGATAGTAACATAGAAATTAATGGTAAAAAAAGAACTTTAGAAACCGTTGTAATTAGCTTAACAGGAGATATTGATTTAAATCAAATATCTAAGTTAGCTAATAAAATGGACTTACCAGGAGGAAAAGAATTAGAGAAAAAAAGTAAAAAATAAGACTTATGTATTTTAAGTTAAAAACAGTAATAAGTCTTCTTTTATTAACTATAACCTTGGTAAGTTGTAAAGATCAAAATTCTATACAAACCTATTTTGTAGACCATCAAGAATTACCAGAGTATTTATCCTTAGATGTATCTGCAAAACTAATAGACCTTTCTAAAGTTAATTTAACTAAAGAACAAGAAGAAGCTTATAATTCTATACATAAATTAGATGTGTTAGCTTATAGAATTAATGACGAAAATCTTCCAGCTTATCAAACCGAATTAGATAAAGCAAAAAAGGTTTTTAAAAATGAAAAGTATGAAGAGTTAATGGAGTTTAAAGATAACGGCATTAGCTTTAAAATAAATACCATTGGAAATGATGATACAGTAGACGAGTTTTTAATTTTAGCAAACTCTAAAACTATGGGATTTTCTGTAGTTCGTGTACTTGGCGATAACATGAAACCAGAACAATTAGTAAAACTAGTGACTGAGATTCAAAATGCAGATGTAGATGGTACTCAACTTAATCAATTATTTGAATACTTTAAATAATTAGTAAAGTTAAATGTTAATTAAAAAGGCTTATCGTTTGATAAGCCTTTTTTTATAGTGTTACATCTTGTCTTTATTAACTAAAAACAGATTAATAATAGTTAACATAAACAGTAAAATTAAAACAGTAATGACTATTGGATTTTCTAAAAAATTAAAAAGTCCAGCAACAAAAAAAATAAATAAGGTTAGACCTGTTATAAATAATGCTGTTTTATCTTTTAACATAATTAAATACCAGTATAATTACTTGGTGTTATAGCTTTTAATTCATCTTTTATTGTATCAGAAACCTCTAAGGTATCAATAAAATTAGAAATAGAGTTTTGGTTAATAGTTTCGTTAGTTCTTGTTAATCCTTTTAAAGCTTCATAAGGATTAGGATAACCTTCACGTCTTAATATTGTTTGAATAGCTTCTGCAACTACAGCCCAATTATTTTCAAGATCGGTTTTAAATTTACTTTCATTAAGTAATAATTTACCTAAACCTTTTAAAGTAGAAGCAAAGCCAATTAATGTATGTCCAAAAGGTACACCAACATTACGTAAAACCGTACTATCAGTTAAGTCACGTTGTAATCTAGATACTGGTAATTTTGAAGATAAATGTTCAAAAATAGCATTGGCAATTCCTAAGTTACCTTCAGAGTTTTCAAAGTCTATAGGATTTACTTTATGTGGCATTGCGCTACTACCAACTTCACCTTTTTTAATTTTTTGTTTAAAATAATCCATAGATACATACGTCCATATATCTCTATCTAAATCTATAATAATAGTGTTTATACGTTTTAAACAATCAAAAAGAGCCGCCATATGATCATAATGCTCTATTTGAGTAGTTGGAAAAGAGTGTTGTAAACCTAATTTTTCTTGTACAAATTTACTACCAAAAGCTTTCCAATCTATAGCTGGATAAGCAACTTTGTGCGCGTTGTAATTACCAGTAGCGCCACCAAATTTAGCAGCACTTGGTATATCGTTTAGCAGGTTAAATTGTTCTTCTAATCTTACAACAAATACTAAAATTTCTTTACCTAGCCTAGTTGGAGAAGCAGGTTGACCATGCGTTCTTGCTAGCATTGGTACATCTTTCCAATCTTCGGCTAATTTTTTTAATTCATTTAAAACATTAAAATATTCTGGCACATAAGCATCATTCATTGCTTCTTTAATGCTTAAAGGTATTGCCGTATTATTAATGTCTTGAGATGTTAATCCAAAATGAATAAATTCTTTATAATCAGATAGATTTAAAGCATCAAATTTTTCTTTAATAAAATACTCTACAGCTTTTACATCGTGATTAGTAACTTTTTCTATATCCTTAATAGCTTGTGCATCTTCTGCACAAAAGTTTTTATAAATAGCTCTTAAATCTTCAAAAACAGAATGATCTATAGTTTGTAGTTGAGGTAATGGTACTTCGCAAAGCGCAATAAAGTATTCAATTTCTACAAGAACACGATACTTAATTAAGGCTTCTTCAGAAAAATAATGTTGTAGTTTTTCTACTTTACTTCGGTATCTTCCATCTATAGGAGATATAGCATTTAATTGGCTTAAAGACATAAATTGGTTGTTTTTTTAACAAGCCATAAATATAGGTTTTTTATAGAGAAGACTAAAGTTTTATAGTTTAAGAATTTGATAATTATTAAGCTGTAATTTTTAATTATCTTAGTACAAAACTTAATTTAGATGAAAATTTTAAAATCCCTTTTATTTACATTAATAAGTATTACCATGACGGCGCAATCTTATAAAAAATCCCAACCATTTACGCACACATATTCAATTGTTGCAAGAGATACTGTAACAGGCGATATTGGTGTTGCAGTACAAAGTCATTGGTTTAGTGTTGGTAGTGTTGTTACTTATGGTAAAGCTGGTGTTGGTGTTGTTGCAACGCAATCTTTAGTAAATCCTTCTTATGGACCAAAAGGGTTAGAATTAATGGCGCAAGATATGTCACCTAAAATGGCATTAGATAAATTGATTAATCAAGATGAAGGTAAAGCTTATAGACAAGTTGCATTTTTAAATGTAAAAGGTGAAGTTGCAACACATACGGGAGAATTATGTATTGCTGAAGCTGGACATATAAACGGAAAAAACTTTTCGGTTCAAGCCAATATGATGCTTAAAAACACGGTTTGGCAAGCTATGGCAAATGCGTTTAATACAACTAAAGGAAATTTAAGCGAACGTATGCTTGCAGCAATGAAAGCAGCCGAAGCTGAACAAGGTGATATAAGAGGTAAGCAAAGTGCAGCTATGTTAATTGTAAAAGAAAAAGCTACAGGTAATAGTTGGGAAGATACTGTTATGGATTTAAGGGTAGAAGATCATAAAAATCCTATTGAAGAATTAGAACGATTGATAACCATACATAAAGCATACGATTTTATGAATAAAGGTGATTTGGCTATGGAAAAAGGCGACTCTAAAGCTGCCGAAACCTATTACCTTAATGCTCAAAAATTATTTCCTGATAATTTAGAGATGAAGTATTGGTACGCGATAAACCTGCTAAATAATAAAGAATTTGAAAAGGCTTATCCAATCTTAAAATCAATTTTTAAAAAAGAAACTAATTGGAAAACCTTAACACCAAGATTGGTAAAAAGTAAATTGCTAAATATCAGTAAGCAAGAATTAGAACATGTAATGCAATTATAAATTTGTATTTAACTTCTTTAAAATATGTTTTGCTCTGGCTTTAAAACCAGAGCTTTGCATTTTAAAATCCTTTTGTAAAATTAAAATTAGTTCTGGATGTATCCAGTCGTAATCTTTCCCAAATAAAAATAATGTGTTCATTGCGTAAGCTTTAGGAGCAATTT
This sequence comes from Mesoflavibacter profundi, assembly GCF_014764305.1. NCBI lineage: Bacteria > Pseudomonadati > Bacteroidota > Flavobacteriia > Flavobacteriales > Flavobacteriaceae > Mesoflavibacter > Mesoflavibacter profundi. Next base: position 67,180 of record NZ_CP061703.1, on the reverse strand, counting down.
TTTGATCTGTAATCATATAATCAAAACTAACTTCTATAATGCGTTCTTGATGCGTTTTAGTTAATGCGGTTTTAATTTTGTTTTCCTGTTTACTGTAAAAAGCAGTAGCAAGATATTCGCAAATTTTAGCAATAGGTCTAACTGCCGAATCTAAATGTACCTTATGCATTTGTGCAGTAAACTTATCTAAAAAGGGTATAATTACATCTAGATTTTCTTTACAAACAAACTCTAAAACCCAAGCAGCTCTTGGCGATACTTTGTCGTCTACAAGCATTAAAATATCTATTAGTTGATCCATTAAAGACGTATCACTAATTACCATATTGGCGTAAAACAATCGTTTTTCTCTAGAATGGTTTACATAATTTAATTCTTCGTAAAGCTGTTGTGTAGTCAAAGATTTCTTATTTTTAAACTTTAAAGTTAGAAAAAAATGAAATTAGTAAAGAAAATTCTTTTAGCGTTATTAGTAATAGTTGTTATAGCTCAATTCTTTTCACCAGAAAAAAACCAAGGAAACACAGAAGATTTAACAGCGTTTTTAAATGAGACTAAACCTAATCAAGAAGTAACAGCAATTTTAAAAACAGCATGTTTTGATTGTCATTCTAGTCATACAAATTATCCATGGTACAGTAAGATTACACCAGTAAATTATTGGATGGCAGAACATGTAAATGATGGTAAAAAACATTTAGATTTTTCTAAATGGGAAGATTATTCGTTAAAAAGAAAAGACCATAAATTTGAAGAATTAATAGAAGAAGTAGAAGAAAAACATATGCCTTTACCAAGTTATACTTGGACACATACAGATGCCAAATTAACCGATAGCCAAATAAAAGCTATCGTAGATTGGGCAGAAAAAGTAAGAATTGGTTATTCTCTAGCTCCAAAACCAGAATAAACCTGCTATTAATCCATATATTAGTTTGAAAAAATCCCTCTTAATCATTGGTTTTGTATGGCCAGAACCAAACAGTTCTGCAGCAGGAAGTAGGATGTTACAACTCATTAATATGTTTTTAAAAGCAAATTATGAGATTACATTTGCAACAACCTGTGTAAAAACAGAAAATGCATTTGATTTAAAATCTATAAAAGTCAAAACAGAAACTATACAATTAAACCATTCTAGTTTTGATACTTTTATAAAAAAATTAAATCCAAGCGTAGTCATGTTTGATCGCTTCATGACCGAAGAACAATTTGGATGGCGTGTATCACAACAATGCTCAAATGCATTTAAAATATTAGATACAGAAGATTTACATTTTTTACGAAAAGGAAGGCACGAAGCATTAAAAAATAACGCTTTTTTTGATATTTCTTACCTCCAAAACGATTACGCAAAAAGAGAGATTGCAAGTATATTAAGATGTGATTTAACTTTTATTATTTCTCAAGTAGAACAAGATATTTTAATCACACAATTTGGTATAAAACCAAATCTATTACATTATTTACCATTCTTGCTGGATCCAATTTCAATAGAGGTGCAAAAAGCTGTGCCTAATTTTAAAGAAAGAGCCAACTTTATTACTATAGGTAATTTTTTACATGAGCCTAATACAGATGCCATAGGTTTTTTAAAATCTGAAATATGGCCAATAATTAGGCAAAAATTACCAGATGCACAAATGCATATTTATGGTGCTTATGCAGCACAAAAACATAAACAATTGGAAGATAAACATCAAGGGTTTTTAATTAAAGGCTATACAGATAATGTATCCGAAGTTGTAAAAAATGCAAAAGTTTTATTAGCTCCATTAAGATTTGGAGCAGGATTAAAAGGAAAACTAATAGACGCTATGCAAAATGGTACACCATGTATTACAACTACGATAGGAGCAGAAGGAATGTATGGCACAATTAGAGACACTAATGCGTTTATAGCAGACGATCCAGAACAATTTGCTAAACATGCAATAGAATTGTATACCAATAAAATTTATTGGCGAGGTAAGCAAAAAAATGGATTTATGATTTTAAATACGCTATATGATAAAAATATATATTTAAAAGACACCATAGAGACTATAGAAAACCTACAAGCAGATTTAGTTGCGCATAGACAACAAAATTTTATAGGACAAATGTTAACCCATCATACCTTACAAAGTAACAAGTACATGAGTAAGTGGATAGAAGAGAAGAATAAGTAAAAAAATAATCACTTCACTTTAGATTTTTATTACTTTCGCAACCCAAAATAAAGGGTAATTAAATATGATTTCAGTAGATAATTTAGCGGTAGAATTTAGTGGTACAACGTTATTCAAAGATGTGTCTTTTGTAATTAATCCAACCGATAAAATTGCTTTAATGGGTAAAAATGGCGCAGGTAAATCTACAATGATGAAGATTGTAGCTGGCGTACAAAACCCAGCTAGAGGTCATGTTAGATCACCAAAAGAAACTGTAATAGCATATTTACCTCAGCATCTTTTAACAGAAGATGATTGTACTGTTTTTGAAGAAGCAGCAAAAGCTTTTAAACATGTTTTTGAAATGCGAGATCAAATGGAACAGTTTAACAAAGCATTAGAAACTAGAACAGATTACGAAAGTGATGAGTATATGTCTATTATAGAGCAAGTTTCAGATTTAGGCGAAAAATACTATGCTTTAGAAGATGTAAATTATGATGCCGAAGTCGAAAAAGCTTTAAAAGGTCTTGGATTTAAACCAGAAGATTTTACACGCCAAACTAGCGAGTTTTCTGGTGGATGGAGAATGCGTATAGAATTAGCAAAAATCTTACTTCAAAAACCAGATTTAATTTTATTAGACGAGCCAACTAACCACATAGATATAGAGTCTGTAATTTGGCTAGAAGATTTTTTAGTTAATAAAGCCAATGCGGTAATGGTCATCTCTCATGATAAAGCTTTTATTGATAACATTACCAATCGTACCATAGAAGTTACAATGGGACGTATTTACGATTATAAAGCCAACTATTCGCATTACCTACAATTGCGTGCAGATAGACGTAGTCATCAATTAAAAGCCTATCAAGAACAGCAAAAATTTATAGCCGATAATATGGCTTTTATAGAGCGTTTTAAAGGCACCTATTCTAAAACCAATCAAGTTGCTTCACGCGAGCGTATGCTTGAAAAATTAGAAATTATTGAAATTGACGAAATAGATAATTCTTCTTTAAAACTTCGTTTTCCGCCAGCACCAAGATCTGGAGATTATCCTGTAACTGTAAAAGATGTATCTAAATCTTACGAAGATAAAGTAGTATTTAAAAATGCTAATATGTCTATTGCAAGAGGTGAAAAAGTGTGTTTTGTTGGTAGAAATGGTGAAGGTAAGTCTACTATGATAAAAGCCATCTTAAATCAAATAGAAGTAGAAGGTGATTGCCAATTAGGACACAATGTAAAAGTGGGTTATTTTGCTCAAAACCAAGCAGCATTATTGGATGAGGATTTAACTATTTTTCAAACAGTAGACGAAGTAGCACAAGGCGATATAAGAACGCAAATAAAAAATATTTTAGGTCGTTTTATGTTTAGTGGCGATGATATTGATAAAAAAGTAAGTGTTTTATCTGGTGGAGAAAAAACTAGATTAGCAATGGTTAAATTACTTTTAGAGCCAGTAAACTTGTTAATCTTAGACGAGCCTACAAATCATTTAGATCTTAAATCTAAAGATGTATTAAAAGAAGCATTATTAGAATTTGATGGTACACTAATTTTAGTATCTCATGATCGTGACTTTTTACAAGGTTTATCCAAAAAAGTTTTCGAATTTAAAGACCAAAGAGTCATAGAACATTTTGAAACTATAGATGCTTTCTTAGAAAGAAATCGAATAAAAAATATAGCCGAAATAAACTTATCTAAATAATTATTTAACCATAGTTATAAAATCCTTAATTCCATTTGTAGCTGTTTTAGAAATCACTTTAAGCGAATGTGTACTTCTAATATTTGGATTAGGATCTATGTAAAAAGAAGGTGTGTTTTGTGGTACATAATGCATTAAGTTTGCAGCAGGATAAACCTGTAAAGAGGTACCAATTATTAATAGAATATCTGCTGTTTCGCAAATAGAAATGGCTTTATTAATTAAAGGTACATCTTCGCCAAACCATACAATATGTGGACGTAATTGTATGCCATTTTTATCTTTTGTACCTACAATAATATCTTCTGTCCAATCAATAACAGATTCATTATTTTCTATATTTCTAGCTTTAAACAATTCGCCATGTAAATGTGTAACATTACTGCTGCCAGCACGTTCATGCAAATCGTCAACATTTTGAGTAATTATAGAAATTTTAAACTCATTTTCTAACTGTGCTAAAGTAAGATGCGCATTATTGGGTTGTACGGTTTTTAATTGTCTACGACGTTGGTTGTAAAACTCTAAAACCAAATCTGGATTATTTGCAAATCCTTGCGGCGAAGCAACTTGCATAACATCATGTCCTTCCCAAAGCCCGTTTTCATCTCTAAAGGTTTTTAAACCACTTTCTGCGCTCATTCCTGCGCCAGTTAATACGACTAAATGTGTTTTCATTTTAGCAAATTACTATTTTAAATTATATTTGAAAACTATGATAGATATAAAACTTTTAAACCATTTAGAAAGCTATTTAACCGCAAAGCGTTTACAGCGTTTTAATAGCGTTTTAGACCAACGAACAAAACATTTTACCGTTGCAACAGAAGATGTTTATCAATTACATAATACAAGTGCAGTTATAAGAAGTTGCGATGTTTTTGGTGTACAAGAGGTTAATATTGTTGAAGAAGTTAATACTAAACGTATTGACAGAGAAATTGCAATGGGCGCACAAAAATGGGTAGATTTAAATAGATTTCATTCTGTAAAAGATTGTATTTCTAATCTAAAAGCTAAAGGTTATCAAATAGTTGCAACGACACCACATGCAGAGGATTGTGATTTATATGACTTTGATGTTACTAAAAAGTCGTGCTTTTTCTTTGGAAGAGAAACCGAAGGTTTGTCTGACGAGGTTATACAGCAAGCAGATTGTTTTTTAAAAATACCAATGGTTGGTTTTACCGAAAGTTTGAATATTTCAGTAAGTGCTGCAATTATTTTACAACATGCGACTTCAAAACTTAAAAAGACAGAAATTGATTGGCAATTAACCGAAGAAGAAAAGTTAGAAAAACGATTAGATTGGTGTAAAAAAACGATTAAAAGTTATGATGAAATTGTAGTGCGCTTTTATTCTTATTAGGCAAAAGGCAAAAGGCAAAAGGCAAAAGGCAAAAGGCAAAAGGCAAAAGGCAAAAGGTAAAAGGCAATAATCTATAACTAAAAACTAGCGACTAGCATCTAAAGTCGTTTTTTACGAGTTCTGTTAAGTACTTTGTACTCTTCATAACATTCGCTAATAGCATCTAAAATTTGAAGATCGTTTGCTGTGTTTACAAACTCTTCAGAGTAGTTACATTGACTAACAATTTCATCTAAATCTACACGTGTAACACCTAATAATGCAGTAAGCATATCACGATCAAATCTAGACGCTAATGTATTTCTAATATTATCGTCTTCTTTCATCTTTTTTAACTTACGCAATTCGCCACCTTTTTTACTAAAGGTATTGTATAAAAAGTCTAAAGGATTAAATATAGATCCTAATACCTTATTAATAGCATTAGGTTGTTTTTTACCGGCTTCATAACCTGTACTTAAGCCATTTATACTATATCTGTAATTGTTATTGGTATTAACTTGTTTTATGTCTACTTCTAGGTAACCTGTTAATTTTAGCTCGGTTACCACAACTTCTTCTAACGCTAAAGCAAGCTCGGTTAAAGTAATTGTAGATTTTTCTATTTTATTTAACCAGTCGTTAGTGACTTTTACTTTAACAGATTTAAATCCTAGATAGGATAAGTGTAATGTGTCGTTAGCTTTTGCACGAAGTTCAAACTCACCATCTTTATTTGTAGCAGTACCAATAACTTGGTTTAGATTAACAACATTTACATTTTCTAAAGGTTGTCTTGTTGTTGCGTCTATAATGATACCACCAACAAAATTATCTGAAATTACTTTTGTTGAGTCTACAGTTGTTGAGGTTGTTTGGTCTTTTTTGTTTTGAGCAAAACTAAAGTTAAGACTTAAAACAACTATTAAAAAAGCTAAAAATTGTTTCATTTATATATTTAATGCACTAAAAATACTAAAGAAATCGCTAAATCATAGCGACTTCTTTAATATTTGACTAAATATTAACAAAAAGGTTTAACGTCTAGAACGTCTTGGTCTACCGTGAGTAGATTTAAATTCAGATTTATCGCGGTCTGATCGTCTTCCTTTTTTAGGCGCACTATCGTTACTACGTCTAGAGCGTTTTTCAGAATTATTATTGTCGTTTCTTCGTCTTCTATTGCCTCCATCACGACGGTTTCTATCGCCTCTTTTGCGATCTCTTCTTCCGCGATCTTCAGTAATTTCAACATTAATAAATCGACCGTTTTCTTTGTAATCTGTAAAGAATTCTAAGACTTTATCTTGGTGCTCTTTTTCTGTATTAAAAAATGAAAAACTATCTTTTACATCTACTTTAAATACATCGTCGCGACCTAATTGTAATACTTCTTTTAAATAGTCTTTTAATTTCATCCAGTCGTAACCATCTTTACGACCAACGTTTATAAAGTATCTAGTAGAATTACCACTTGATTCACCACGATTACTATCGCTGCTACTAGCTTCTACATTTAAGTTTTTTGAGTTTTTGTAGTAATTGAAAAATCTTGAGAATTCTACAGAGAAGAATTTTTTAATTAATTCGTCCTTAGATGTATCTTCAAAAATTTCGTTTATGCTAGGTAAATATGCGTCTATTTCGTGATTAATTTCGGTATTATGTACTTTATTAGCTAAAGACATAAGTTGTACTTCACAAATTTCTATTCCGCTTGGTAATTCTTTTTTATCAAATTGGCGTTTTATAATACGCTCTATACTTTTAATTTTTCTTACCTCACTTTTAGAAACTATTACCATAGAAACTCCTGTTTTACCAGCACGACCAGTACGACCAGAACGGTGTGTGTAGGTTTCGATTTCGTCTGGTAATTGGTAGTTTATTACGTGTGTAACATCATCTACATCTATACCACGTGCAGCAACATCTGTTGCTACAAGCATTTGTATTTGATTGTTTCTAAAAGACTTCATTACCAAATCACGTTGGTTTTGGCTTAAGTCTCCATGTAATGCGCCAGCGTTGTATCCATCTTCAATAAGTTTTTCGGCAACTTTTTGAGTGTCTCGTTTTGTACGACAAAATACTACCGAAAAAATATCTGGATTTGCATCTGCTAAACGTTTTAAAGCTAAATAACGATCTCTAGAGTTAACTAAGTAATACTCATGTGATACGTTAGTAGTACTTTCGTTTTTATTACCTACAGTAACTTCTAAAGGATCTGACATAAAGTCTTTTGCTATTTTAGCGACTTCCTTTGGCATTGTAGCACTAAATAACCAAGTACTTTTATCTATTGGTGTGTTAGCTAATATATCATTAATATCTTCATAAAATCCCATGTTAAGCATTTCATCTGCTTCATCTAAAACCGCGTATTCAATTTTAGAAATATCTACTAGTTTACGGCTTATCATATCCTTCATTCTACCTGGTGTTGCAACAATAATTTGCGCACCACGTTTTACTTGTTTTGCCTGTTCTGTAATGCTTGATCCACCGTAAATTGCAGTAACGTTAAGTCCGTTTAGGTATTTACCGTATAGCTTCATCTCGTTAGTGATTTGAAGACAAAGTTCTCTAGTAGGTGATAAGATTAATCCTTGTGTTGTACGACTACTAGGATCTATTTTTTGTAACATAGGAAAACCAAAAGCAGCAGTTTTACCTGTTCCTGTTTGTGCTAACGCGACTAAGTCACGATCGCTTTCTAATAAAATAGGAATTGCTTTTTGTTGTACTTCACTTGGTGTTTCAAAACCTAAGTCGTTAATGGCTTGTAGCAAATCTGCATCAAGTCCAAGTTGTTGGAATGTGCTCATTCTAAGTATTAAGTATTCAATTGCATAATTATTGGTGTTACCTAAAGAAGCGCATTGAACTTACTTAACCCTAAAACTTCTAGTAACACATCCTCTCTCTGAGGAATATTTTCTCAAAAACCAGTTTGAGTTTCAGCGTGCAAAGATAGTGTTTTATTTGAGAATTAATATATTAAGTTAAAAATTGTTTAAGTGCTTTAAAATAAATGGTTTATATATCGATGTTGTTTAAAAATTTGACCAGTGATTGTACAGCTTTACCACGATGACCGATTTTGTTTTTTAATTCTAAATCCATCTGCGCAAACGTATCTTGATAATCTTCTGGTTTAAAAATAGGATCGTAGCCAAACCCTTTTACGCCGTGTTTTTCGGTTGTAATTTCACCTTTACAAATTCCTGTAAACGTATTTAATATATTGTTTAAGTGTAGTGCAATTACTGTTTTAAATTGGGCATTACGGTTAGGTTTGTCTTTTAAATTACTAAGTAATAAATCCATATTATCATTTGCATTGCGTTGTGGACCAGCATACCGTGCACTAAAAACTCCAGGTTGGTTATTTAAAGCTTCAACTTCTAATCCTGTATCATCTGCAAAACAGTCGTATCCATAGTTGTTTTTAATATACTCTGCTTTTTGGATAGCGTTACCTTCTATGGTATTTTGGGTTTCTGGTATATCTTCAAAACAACCGATGTCTTTAAGACTAAGTAGTGTGATTGTATTGGGAATTAATTGTTGTACTTCTTTTAATTTATTTAGATTGTTGGTTGCAAAAACAAGTTTCATTAGGTCTTAAATTTAAAAACAAAGTTATATTTTTTTAATAGGATTAGGCTTTATTATTATATGATTTTTGTCATTTTTTAGATGCCTGATAAGTCGTAAATTTGAATATATATGAATCTTTAAACCTAATATTATGACTGTAAATATTCAATACTTACATATGTTAAATAGCGAATCTATTAACACTTATGTCACAGATAAACTTAAAAACTTATCACAAAAATTTGATTGGATAATTAATGCCGAAGTACATTTTGATAAAAGAAATAATCCAACACAAGATAAAATTTGTAAAATAGAATTAAGCGTACCTGGTCCAAGGATTTTTGCTACTTCTACCGAAGATAATTTTGAGCAAGCTGTAAAGCATACTATTAAAGATCTTGAAAAACAACTTAAAAAAAGAAAGCAAACATTTGCAAGCTATTAATTTACTATATTAGAAAGGGTTGTAATGTTTTAAATATTACAACCCTTTTTTTGTAACGTTTTAAATTTAATAGCGTCATATTTGTATGAAACATTTACTTATATACAACGCAATTATTTGGGCAACGGTTATTTTATTGTCTGCTATTTTATTTAAAGATCATGAAAATTACAACATCTTTTTTATTGTAATTATTGGATTATCTACAGTATCTAATGGATTTTTAAGTAAATTTAAAAAGACACAAAATACTTGTATTAAATAGCCTTATCTATGGTGATAAGGTTCGTTTTTTAAAATGGTAAAACCACGATATAGTTGTTCTATCATAAATAAACGTACCATTTGGTGCGAAAATGTCATTTTAGATAAAGATACTTTTCCTCTTGCAGCATTGTATACATCTTGGCTAAATCCATACGGTCCACCAATTACAAAAACAAGTTGTTTTATACCAGAATTCATGTGCTTTTGAAGGTAGTTTGAAAATTGTACACTATCGTATTGTTTACCGTTTTCATCTAACAAAATTAATACGTCTGTAGTCGTTATTTTGGATAAGATAAGTTCGCCTTCTTTTTGTTTTTGCTGGTCTTCGCTAAGATTTTTAACTTTTTTTAAATCGGGAATTATCTCTAATTCAAACTTTATGTAAAATCCTAAACGTTTTGTGTAATCGTCAATAAGTAATTGTAGTTGCTTATTGTCTGTTTTTCCTATAGCAAGTAATTTTATAGTCATGTTCAAATTTACGATTTAAGATTCTGGAAAGATAAAAATTAAGCTTAAATTTCATAAATGTATAATCTAATTTCCATATTCAATTTACTATTTTTACACAAAACAAAATATAATGATCAGTCAACAACAATTTGATAAAGAGATAGAATTAATTATAGCCAACGCCATTAGAGAAGATGTAGGAGATGGTGACCATAGTAGTTTAGCATGTATTCCTGCTACATCACAAGGTAAAGCCAAGTTATTAGTTAAAGACGAAGGTGTAATTGCTGGTGTAGAGTTTGCTAAAAAAGTATTTCATTTTGTAGATCCTAAAATGGAAATAGAAACTTTGATAGAAGACGGAAGTCATGTTAAATACGGTGATATTGTATTTTATGTTACAGGTGCGTCTCAATCTATTTTAAAAGCCGAACGTTTAGTGTTAAATGCCATGCAGCGTATGAGTGCTATTGCTACAAAAACAAGAGAATTTGTAGATCTGTTAGAAGGTACAGGTACTAAAGTATTAGATACGCGTAAAACAACGCCAGGTATTAGAGCATTAGAAAAATGGGCTGTAAAAATAGGTGGCGGAGAAAATCATCGTTTTGCATTATACGATATGATTATGCTTAAAGATAACCATATAGATTTTGCTGGAGGAATTACAAAAGCAATAGATAAAACTAAACAATATTTAAAAGACACAAACCGTGATTTAAAAATTATTGTTGAAGCTAGAAACCTTGATGAAATTAAAGAAATATTAAAATCTGAAGGTGTTTATCGTATTCTAATAGATAATTTTAATTATGAAGATACTAGAGAAGCAGTTAGATTAATTGGTGACAAATGCTTAACCGAAAGTTCTGGAGGAATTAACGAAAATACCATTAGAGATTACGCACTTTGTGGTGTAGATTACATTTCTTCTGGAGCGTTAACACACTCGGTTTACAATAAAGATTTAAGTTTAAAAGCAGTAGATTAAATTAGTTAGCAATAGAAGTTACTTAAAAATTTCATTTAATAAATTATGTCTAAAGCTATAGAGGATAAACTAAATAAAATTCCGGTAGTAAACTTATTAGTTAAGTTAATGAGTAAAATAAAACTACCAGGTTTAGAAGGTTTATCATTATATGATTTGATAGAATTATATGTGATTGGTATAGCAAAAGGCGCTTTAACAGCTAGAGCAAGTGCTATTGCATATAGCTTTTTTATGGCGTTATTTCCGTTTTTATTATTTGTTATAATTGTAATTCCGTTAATTCCAATAGAAGAGTTTCAAAATGATTTTTTAGTATTTCTAGAATCTGTTTTACCGCCAACTACAACAGATTTTTTCTTTGAAAATATTTTCGAAAATTTAAAAACCAGCAACCAACAAGGCGGATTATTATCTTCTGTGTTTGTGTTATCTATTTTTTTAATGGCAAATGGTGTAAATGCACTATTTTCTGGCTTTGAAAAATCGTATCATGATCAATTAACACGTAATGTAGTCAAGCAGTATTTATACGCTTTAGGAATTGCATTAATATTATGTTTTTTACTAATTGTAACCGTTGCAGTTTTAGGATATTTTCAAATATATGTATTAGCGCCTTTAAGAGATCGAGGTTTTATTAGTAATAGAGATATCGGTTTTTGGGCAAGTTTTGCGCAATACGTGTTCTTTATAATAATGGTGTATTTAGCAACAGCTGTTTTATATTATTTTGGAACAGCAGAAGGAAAAACGTCCAAGTTTTTCTCGGTTGGTGCATTATTTACAACATTGCTAATAATGGTGACTTCGTTTTTATTTGGAATTTACATAGAAAATTTTGCAAAATACAACGAACTTTATGGATCTATCGGCGCATTACTAATATTGCTTTTTTATCTTTGGTTAAACGCCAATATTTTACTGTTAGGTTTTGAGCTTAATATTTCACTAAAACAACTTAGAAAAAGTTTTTAAGATGAAAACATACATCACATTATTACTCTTGTTTTTCAGTTTGTCAATATCTGCTCAGGATATTTTTGGCGAATGGCAAACAATTAATAACGAAGGTGAAAAAAAATCTGTAGTAAAAATATATGAGGAAAACGGAGTTGTTTACGGTAAAATAGTCAAAATAAATGACCAAAATAAAGTAAATGCTTTGTGTACAAAATGTGAAGGCGAAGATTATAACAAGCCAATCTTAGGATTAAAAATTATAAAAGATGCAGTGAAAGATGGCGACTATTACAAGCACGGAACCATCATAGATCCTCAAAATGGTAACACTTACAAATTAAGACTCGCAATAAATGAAAAAGGACAACTTCAAGTAAGAGGTTATCTTGGATTTATATATTCTACACAATACTGGGAAAAAGTAAAATAACTTTTTAAACAACAATTAATTTGCATTTTATAGACGTCATTTTACCAATTCCGTTAGAAAAACGCTTTACTTACAGTATAACGCAAGCCGAAAGTGAGTTTTTACAAATCGGTATGCGTGTTTCTATTCCGTTTGGTAAAACTAAAATCTACACAGGAATAGTCGCAAATATCCATCAAACTGCACCTTTAATTTATGAGGCAAAAGAGATACATCAAATTTTAGATGAAGCGCCAATAGTTACACAGCAACAGCTTAAATTATGGCAATGGATTGCTAAATATTATATGTGTACAGAAGGCGAAGTTATGCGTGCAGCCTTACCAAATGCTTTTTTATTAGAAAGTGAAACAATTATAAGTCCTAACAAGAATAGCGTTATTAATGATGAAGAATTAAAAGACGACGAATTTTTAATTTACGAAGCCTTACAACATCAGTCATCGCTAAAAATTCAAGACATATCAAGTATTTTAGATAAAAAAAATGTGCTTCCGGTTGTTAAACGATTAGTCGAAAAAGAAGCTATAATTCTAAATGAAGAAATTTACGACAAATACAAACCAAAGTACGTAAGATATGTCAAGTTAAGTAACCAGTATACTTCAGAAGCTGCTTTAAATGCATTACTAGACGATCTTAATAAAAACGCAACCAAACAAAAAGAGGTGATTTTAAATCTCTTTTCCATTTCTGCCAAAACTAAAAAACCGGTTAAGGTTTCAGATTTGATAGAGGTTAGTAAAACAACGTCTTCAACCATTAAAACTTTAATTGATAAAAATATATTAGAAGATTATCATATTCAAACCGATCGTATTCAATACGAAGGAGAAGATAATGAAGACACAAAACAGTTAAACCAATACCAAACAGAAGCGCTTCAGCAAATAAATACAAATTTTGAAAGTCAAAATGTAGTATTGCTTCACGGTGTAACATCTTCAGGTAAAACCGAAGTTTATGTAAAACTAATCGAGAGTATTGTTGCGCAAGGAAAACAAGTCTTGTATTTACTTCCAGAAATAGCATTAACAACGCAGTTAGTAAGTCGTTTACAAGATTATTTTGGAGAGCAAGTGGCGGTTTTTCATAGCAAATATTCGGCACACGAGCGAGTAGAAGTATATAATAATGTTTTAGAAAACTCTAATAAAGCAAAGGTAATTTTAGGAGCGCGATCGTCTATATTTTTGCCTTTTAATAATTTAGGATTAATTATAGTAGACGAAGAGCACGAACAATCTTTTAAACAATTTGATCCAGCACCAAGATATAATGCAAGAGATGTTGCGGTAGTTTTAGCGTCTTTGTTTAATGCAAAAACAGTGTTAGGAAGCGCAACACCAAGCTTAGAAAGTTATTACAATGCAACCGAAAGTAAATATGGTTTAGCGGAAATTAAAAGACGTTATAACAATGTGCAAATGCCAGATATAGAACTGGTAGATATAAAAGATAAGCACAAAAGAAAACGCATGAAAGGTCATTTTTCTGATAGGTTAATAGAAGAAATGACAGAAGCATTAGAAGAAGGATTACAAATCATACTTTTTCAAAATAGACGTGGTTATTCACCAATTGTAGAATGTACAACTTGTGGTCACTCGCCACAATGTCCTAATTGCGATGTAAGTTTAACCTACCATCAATATCGTAAACAATTACGATGTCATTATTGTGGTTATGGTATAGCGATGCAACAAAAATGTATGGCTTGTGGTACACCAGATTTAGATACAAAAGGGTTTGGAACAGAGCAAATAGAAGCAGAGGTAAAGCAGCTTTTTCCAGAGGTCAAAGTTGGTAGAATGGATTTAGATACTACAAGAGGTAAGTTTGGTTACGAAAAAATAATTACAGCTTTTCAGCAACAAGAATTAGATGTTTTAGTTGGTACGCAAATGTTGACTAAAGGATTAGATTTTAGAAATGTTAAATTAGTAGGTATTATGAATGCCGATAATATGCTTAATTTTCCAGATTTTAGAGCGCACGAAAGAAGTTTTCAATTAATGCTACAAGTGTCTGGTAGAGCAGGAAGAACATCGCAAAGAGGTAAAGTATTAATACAAACCTATAATCCTTATCATAAAATACTACAGCAAGTCTCTACCAACGATTACTTGGCAATGTATAAAGAGCAGTTAGACGATCGTTATAATTATAAATATCCGCCTTTTTATAGATTAATAAAGATTACTATAAAACATCGTGATTACAATAAAGTGAATTTGGCTGCAGATTGGTTAACAAAAGCGTTGGTGCAATTATTTAAAAACAATGTTTTAGGACCAGAATTTCCGCCAGTATCAAGAATTAGAAATCAGTATCATAAAAATATATTGATTAAAATACCACAAGGACAACATTTAGGGAAAACAAAAGAAGCTATAAAAAGGGTAGAGGCAAGTTTTAATGCAATTGGAGATTTTAAATCTGTACGCCTAATAATGAATGTGGATAATTATTAAATAGATGTCATAAAAAATCCCGTTTCATTTTCTGAAACGGGATTTATAATTATGAGTAAGTATTTAATTAAATGCTATTTAAAGCTTCGACTAATTGTGTTTTCTTGTTTCTACTTAACGGTATTTCATAAGCGCCAACTTCTACATTCTTACTATTAAATCTGTCAATTTTATCAAGATTTACGATGTAAGATTTGTGTATTCTTAAAAACTTTCCTTCAGGTAATTCTTTTTCAAAAGCTTTCATTGTAGATAATACTACAAGGCTAGTATCTTCTGTAACAAGTTTTACATAATCACCAAGTGCTTCAATCCATTTAATGTCTTTTATGTAAACTTTACGTTTTTTAAGATTACTCTTTACAAAGATATGTTCGCCTTCTTCTTGGCTATAATCTTGCTTAAGTTTATGTTGTTCTACCGCTTTTTCTACTGCTTGTGTAAAACGATCTCTAGAGATTGGTTTTTGTAAATAATCTGTAGCATCGTAATTAAAAGCTTTAAAAGCATACTCTGTTTTTCCAGTCACAAAAATAATTTGTGGCTTATTATTAAGTACGTCTAATAATTCAAAACCATTAAGAACAGGCATTTCTATATCTAAAAAGATAAGATCCACCTTATGTGTATTAAGACCGTTTTTAGTTTCTAATGCACTACTATATTCAGCAATTAGGTTTAAATTATTATTGCCTTCAATTAGTTTAACTATTGACAATCTTTGAATTGCCGAATCGTCCACAACTACACAATTTAATATCATAGCGTATGTATTTAGGTTAAGTTATCGACAATAGTACAAAAAATTCGGTTAAAAACCAAAAAACATCGGTTAACTGTTTTTTTTAATAAAACTTTAACTTTTTTCGATAAAGTGTATTTACTCATTGTATTTATAAGCTATTATTTTACTGTTATTATTGTGAGATTAAATAAAAAGAACTATTTTTGCACTCATTTTTAACAAATAAAATAGATTTTTATGAATCATTATGAAACTGTTTTCATCTTAAATCCCGTTTTATCTGAAACTCAGATAAAGGAGACAGTAAAGAAATACGAAGATTTTCTTGTTTCTAGAGGCGCTAAGATGATATCTAAAGAAGATTGGGGATTAAAGAAGTTAGCTTACCCAATTCAAAACAAAAAAAGTGGTTTTTATCACTTATTTGAGTATCAAGTAGCAGGAGAAGCTATTGAGCCATTAGAATTAGAATTTAGACGTGACGAGCGTTTTATGCGTTACTTAACTGTAGCAATGGACAAACATGCTGTTGCTTGGGCAGAACGTAGAAGAGAAAAACTTAAACAAAAAGCGTAATCATCATGGCAAGTATCGAACAACAAGCAAAAGGAAAAAAAGAAGGAGAAATTAGATATTTAACTCCTTTAAATATAGAAACTAACAAGACTAAAAAGTATTGTCGTTTTAAAAAGTCTGGTATTAAGTATGTAGATTACAAAGATGCAGACTGGTTATTAAACTTTGTTAACGAGCAAGGTAAAATTTTACCAAGACGTTTAACAGGTACATCTTTAAAATATCAAAGAAAAGTGTCTGTAGCTGTAAAAAGAGCTCGTCACTTAGCATTGTTACCATACGTAACAGATTTATTAAAATAAAAATATCATAACAATGGAACTTATATTAAAACAAGACGTTGAAAATTTAGGATTTAAAGACGATGTTGTAACAGTTAAGAACGGTTATGGTAGAAACTTTTTAATCCCAACAGGAAAAGCTGTTTTAGCAACAAGCTCTGCTAAAAAAGTTTTAGAAGAAACTTTAAAGCAACGTGCTTTTAAAGAAAAGAAAGTAGTTGATGAAGCAGAAACTTTAGCTGCTAAATTAAACGAAATAGAAGTAAAATTAACAGCTAAAGCTGGAGCAGGAGATAAATTATTTGGATCTATCACTAATGCAGACTTAGCAGAAGCTTTAGAAAAAGAAGGAGTATCTTTAGATAAAAAATTCGTTTCTATAGCTGGAGGAAATATCAAACGTACTGGTCAATACGAAGCTACGTTACGTTTCCACAGACAAGTTGTAAAAAACTTTACTTTTGATGTAGTTGCAGAAGCTAACTAATTTCAAAATAAACATAATTAAAAAACCGTTTGGATTAGTCTAAACGGTTTTTTTAATTTAATTAATACCTATAATTTATATCGTGTCTTTAAATAAAATATTATTAGTTGTAATACTATTATTAGGTTATTCGTGTAAACAAAATAATAGTACAGCATCTACTCAAGTAAATCCAAAAAGTAAATCAATCTTATTAGAAAAGTTTGCTTACACCAAATCCGATACAACTATAATTAGTGTGCATCGTGGTGGAAAAGGATTAAAAAATTATCCAGAAAACTGTCTAGAAACTATTAAATATATTAAAGATAGCATTAATGCTATTTTTGAAATTGATATTGCACAAACCAAAGACAGTATTTTGGTGTTAATGCACGATAATAGTTTAGACAGAACTACAACAGGAACAGGTAAATTAACAAATTACACTTATAAAGAATTACAAAACTATAATTTAGTAGATGACTTTGGTAACATTACTAATTATAAAATTCCGACATTAACATCTGTGTTAGAGTTTGCTAAAACACACAATATTGTCCTAACATTAGACAAAAAAAGAAGTGTAGATTACAGTGCAATTGTAAAACTTATAGATCAATTACAAGCGCAAGATCAAGTTGTATTAATTACTTACGATATAAAGCAAGCCACACAAGCTTATCAATTAGCACCAAATTTATTATTATCAGTTTCTGCAAGAAATTCTAATGAATTAGATTGGTTGCTAAATTCTAAAATACCAACCCAAAATATGTTAGCGTTTACAGGAACTAGGCTTTCTTCAGATAGTTTATACCAAGCCATACATAAAATAGGAGTAAAAACTATATTAGGTACATTGGGGAATTTAGATAAACAAGCTCAAGCAAAATCTGATACATTATATAAATATTGGAAATCTAAAGGAATAGATGTAATTGCAACAGATAGACCGTTTGAAGTAGCAAAAGCATTACAAAATTAAACTATTATAAAAATGAAATACGCAAGACTAACAAAAGAACAATTTGAAGAGTTGCACCAAGAATTTATCAATTTTTTAGCCACACAATCTATCACAGCAGATGAGTGGCAAACTATAAAAACCGATAAACCCGAAGTAGCCGAACAAGAGCTAGATGTTTTTAGTGATTTAGTTTGGGAAGGCGTATTAACTGCAGCAAAATATTTAGAGCATATATCGCCTCAAAACATCCATTTATTTGCCTTAAACGAAGATCATATGCATCTTATAGGTATAAAAATAAATAAAGAGAATCTAGATGTTACAACAGCTGAAGGATTTGAATGGTTACGTAATAACTTAATGGATGAAAATGTAGAATTTGCTCAAGCACGAAAAGATTATACAGAAGATAAAAATCAAGACATTTTTAAACTTATTCAACAAGGTAGTATAATTACAAAAGGCGAGTTGTACGAGTATATGAACAATTTAATAAATTAAAATTGTCAAAAATTAATAGCTACTAATCCTAGTAATTAACTTTCGTTATTTGTAACTAAACTACTATTTTTGTTATTGTTTTAACAAGATAAACATAAATCAATTTATCGCATTTAGCTTGTCTAAGTGAGGTATATTAGAAATAATCATTAAAATAAATTTCTGCTAGAGCAGAAAGTTAATATGGCACAAAAACCAAGCATACCAAAAGGAACCAGAGATTTTAATCCAGAAGAAGTCGCAAAACGAAACTATATTTTTAACACGATAAAGTCAAAATTTGAGCGTTTTGGATTTATGCCAATAGAAACACCAAGTTTTGAAAATTCAGACACTTTAATGGGTAAATATGGTGATGAAGGTGACCGTTTGATTTTTAAAATATTAAATAGTGGTGATTATCTTAAAAAAGCAGATCAAAAGGCTTACGACGAAAAAGACTCTAATAAATTAACGTCAAGTATTTCAGAAAAAGCCCTTCGTTATGATTTAACCGTACCATTTGCAAGATACGTGGTACAGCACCAAAACGAGATAGAATTTCCTTTTAAACGTTATCAAATGCAACCGGTTTGGCGTGCAGATAGACCACAAAAAGGACGTTTTAGAGAGTTTTATCAGTGTGATGCAGATGTAGTTGGTAGTAATAGTTTGTGGCAAGAGGTAGAACTAGTGCAACTTTACGACGAAGTTTTTACAGCTTTAAAATTAGTAGGCGCTACAATAAAAATTAACAATCGTAAAATTTTATCAGGTATTGCAGAAGTTATTGGTGCGAGCGATAAATTAATAGATTTTACGGTCGCATTAGATAAACTTGATAAAATAGGTGAGGAGAAGGTAAAAGAAGAAATGCTATGCAAAGGTATTAGTCCAGAAGGTATAGCAAAACTTCAACCTTTATTTTCGTTATCGGGAGATTTTGGAACTCAAGTAGAAAGTTTAACGTCAATTTTAAGTACTTCTGAAGAAGGAAAAAAAGGAATAGAAGAGCTTCAATTTATAAATACAGCAATTTCTGAGCTTGGTTTAAAATCGGCAATACTACAATTAGATGTTACTTTAGCTCGAGGATTAAATTACTATACTGGAGCAATTTTTGAAGTTGCAGCACCAAAGGTAGCAATGGGCTCTGTTGGTGGTGGCGGTAGATACGATGACCTAACAGGAATCTTCGGGATGAAGGATGTAAGTGGTGTAGGTATTAGTTTTGGGCTAGATCGTATTTATTTAGTGATAGAAGAGCTAGATTTATTTCCAGAAACAATTACAAAATCAACCGAAGTTTTATTTATCAATTTTGGTGAAACAGAAGCGCTATATGCATTAAAAGCTATTAACATTCTTAGAGATAAAGGTGTAAATGCTGAATTGTATCCTGATAATGCTAAAATGAAAAAGCAAATGAATTATGCCAACAAAAGAAATATTCCTTTCGTAGTAATAGTTGGAGAAAAAGAAGTGGAAAACAACACTTTTGCTTTAAAAAATATGTCAACAGGAGAACAGGAAAGTGTTAATTTAAATCAACTTACAGATATATTTAGTTAAAAGCCTTATCTTTAGACTTTTGCTATTTAAATGAAAAATCTGCTTTTTTCACTAAATTTATTATTTACACTAGTAATATTTGGTCAAAATCAAGCAAATAATTGGTATTTTGGTCAAAATGCTGGTCTTAATTTTAGTTCCGGTAACCCAGTCGCTCTTACAGATGGAGCATTAAATACTCCCGAAGGATGTTCTACAATTTCGGATAGTACTGGAAATCTATTGTTTTATACAGACGGCATAGATGTGTGGAATAAAAACCATAATTTAATGCCTAATGGTTCTGGTTTGCTTGGAGCTAGTTCTAGCACTCAATCAGGAATTATTGTTCCTCATCCTGGTGATAACAACTTATATTATGTCTTTTCTTTAGCAGAAATAGCTGGACCTAATGGGTTGAGGTATAGTTTGGTAGATATGTCACTAGATTCTGGATTAGGAGATGTAGTAGTTGCACAAAAAAATGTGCTGTTGTATACACCAACTTCTGAAAAAATTTCTGCTATAAAACATAGTAATGGTAATGATATTTGGGTTGTTACTCATGAAGGGAATTCAAATAAATTTGTAAGTTACCTAGTTACAAACAGTGGAATAATCATGATTCCAGTGGTAACAGAATTAGGTCACTCACCAATAGATGTATATGACAATATAGGTGCAATGAAAATTTCTCCTGATGGAACAAAAATAGCTGTAGTATATTCATCTGAAGTTTTAGAGTTGTTTGAGTTTAACACGACAACAGGAAAGCTAAGTAATAATATTCAAATAACAGATTTTAATCAAGGTTTATCATTAAGTTATATTTATGGAGTAGAGTTTTCTTCTAATAGTAAATATTTATATGTTTCAGAATCTCAAGATGGAATAATTCAATTTGATGTGTCCAGTTTTAATTATAATGATATTTTAAATTCTAGATACGATATTGCTACAAATGGGATGTCATTTGGAGACTTGCCTCATAGTGCATTACAACTAGGTCCAGATAAAAAAATATATGTTGCTCATTTTAATAATGAGTATTTAGGTGTGATCAATAATCCTAATTCTCCGGGTAATCAAGTGGATTATGAATATAACGGAGTTTTTCTTGAAGGTGGTATATCTAAAGCTGGTTTGCCTCCTTTTATTCAGTCATTTTTTTATTCTTATATAGAAGTGGCAGATAGTTGTTTGGGTGATAGTACAGCATTTTCTATCAACGGAAGCCAAAATTTTGATTCTGTTTTATGGGATTTAGGAGATGGAACAATTTCAACTCAACAATCTTTAGATCATTTGTATAGCGCTTCTGGTACTTATCAAGTAGAACTTACTATAGTAGATGGTACAGATATAATTACGCAAACAAAAGAGGTAACAGTACATGATCTTCCAGAAGCAAACATTCCAACAGATATTATTTTATGTTCAAATGTTTTAGGAGATCCTTTAGATCTCACTTCTCAAAACCAACTTATTTTAGGAAATCAATCAAATTTAGAATTTGATATAACCTATCATTTAAGTTATCAGGATGCAGAGGATGGTTTAAATGCTATTTTGTCACCATTTCAAACTGAGCAAAGTGAAACAACAATTTATGCTAGATTGTTTAATTTAAATAATTCAAAATGTAATTCTATTACTCAATTTCAAATAAAGTATGAGAATAGTCCTGAATTTGAGTTGTACGAAAATTGGTATTTGTGTGAAGGGCAAAATGTTACAATTTCTTTATCTAATAATTTTGATAGTTATTTGTGGTCAACTGGAGAAGTGTCAAATTCTATAACCTTGGAAGCTACTGGTGAATACTGGGTAGAGGTTTCTAATATATATGGTAATTTAATCTGTACAGAAACAAAATTTTTTAACGTTATAATTTCACAAGTTGCACAAATTAATAGTGTTGAGATAAGTGATTGGACCAATAATGATAATACTATATCGATAGAAGTAGAAGGGTTAGGAGATTATTTATATTCTATTGATGGAATAAACTATCAAGAAAGTAATCTTTTTTCTAATGTAAAACATGGGGATTTAACGGTTTATGTTAAAGATAAATATAATTGTGGAACCGTAACTAAAGATGTTTTTTTGCTTTACTACCCAAGGTTTTTCACTCCAAATGGAGATGGTTTTAATGATAATTGGCTTATAAAAAGTCTTGAAACCGAAAGTGATTACACAATTGATATTTTTGATAGATATGGGGTATTAATAAAACAACTAAATTCTCAAGATAATTTTTGGGATGGTACATTTAATGGATTTAAAATGAATTCTGATGATTATTGGTTTGTTTTAACACTTTTAAACGGAAATATGTATAGAGGTCATTTTGCTCTAAAGCGTTGACAATAAAAAGCCAAAACAATACTGTTTTGGCTTTTTTAGTTTAGTTAGGTGAGGGAAAGTTTATTCAATTAATACTTTTTTGCTTATCTCACCATTTGTGGTTTTAATATTGATAATATAAGCACCACTACTTAAATTACCAGGATTAATAGCAATGTAATCTTTAGTTTTTAATTCTTGATCAATTATTTTTTGACCTAAAATGGTTAACATATTGATAGAGGTTAATTCTTTTAATTTAGGGTTGTTTATTACGATCTTATCTAAATTGTTATCATAATATATGTTTACATCTTCAATTTGTTGGATGTCATCAATTCCTAAAGTAGAAGATGTGCTAAATACAAGGCTAAATCTACTTAAATATTCTCCCGAAGGAAGGTTTATAGTAAAATTATTAGCTCTAATATCATGATAAAGATTTGTTGTGTTATCTAAAATGTAAATATTTAAATTATCTGTTACATTCTCTAAAGCGTCTATTGTAAACGTGTTATCTCCTGTACTATCTACATGTAATCCAATTGGAAGTATAGTATTTTCGTTAATCACATCTGTACCTTGAATGATAAATTTTTTGTTTTCAATCATCCAGTACATATCATCCATTTGATTTTCAGTGGTTTCACCATCATATCCCCAATCATGACCTGAAGTTGCATTTGGATCTTGAGTAACAAGTAATTGTCTGTGAATACCATTTACAGTATTTATACCTAATCTTATTTTAAGTCTATCGTCTACGTTGTAAACCGAATTATTATTAGTGCTTGAATTTCTTACAAAAATAGAAGAACTAGAACCTTCTTTTTCAAATACACGCTGAGCATTATTAAACCTAATTACACCAGAAGCCTCACTTTTTACAAAAAATCCTTGACCTACAGGGATAAATCTTCCAGGTAATTTAGATGGAGTTCCGCCAGTACCAACTAAAGGATCGTTTGTTCCGTAGGTTGCAGCAGGAGTAGCTCCAGATAAATTATAAGTTGCGTATCCTCCTTGGTATTCAGCTAATACATGTGATCCTCCGCCCCAATGTTCCCAGTAATATAATGTTCCTGTTGTTGCACCTGGAGCTTCTATTGTTGGAGCATTATCCATTATGAACTGATGAGCATCTATAGAAGACGCATAAGGATTTCCTACTAAATATTCGTTATCTATAGTAATAGGTAGAGTAATATCGCCATTATTTGGTTTACCTTGATAAACATAATTTTGTTCTAAAGATACATTACCACTTGTGTTTGCTACACCTTTCATGGTGTAACCTTCTCCAGGAGATAAAGATCCTGTACTACGAATGTGTTGCCAATCTGAGTAAGCTCCTGATTGATTAGCGTATTTCCATATCCAATAATCTGCGATTCCAATAGGAGAGCCATTTGTACCGTCATAACTATTGGTAATAAAGTTAATAGCAGTTGGAGTAGCAGGGTTTGAGCCATCCATAAAAATATCTGGTAATGTGTAATTATTGTTATTCGTAGTGTTGTTAGATATTCCTACAGGAGATGCCCAATAATTATACGTATATAAATCTTGAGTACCTTGTTGATCGCGTTCTAGTATTCCTGAGCTTGTTGGATCTAAATCACTATCGGTTGTTTGGATTAGTTGAGATTCGCCTTCTAAATCAATTTTTCCGTCAATTTTTAGATAATGTGTAACGGTTAGTCCATTGCCATCAAAAGTCGCTGTGTTTCCGTTTAATTGTAATTCATTAGCGATTACATTTAATCCTAAAACTGTACGATTTAAATTGTTGGTAACTGGTAATGAAGAATTATCCATGCTTATATCATGAGACGTTTCAACAATATTCCAATCAATTGTAATATTTGGGTCTACAATAGAAGCTGATCCAGGTATATATTGTTCGTTACCGTTAGCCCAAGTTGTATTGTTTACCCAGTTTCCGTTTGCTGTAGTTGTGTAAGGTAATGGAGCAGATTGTATCTCTAAACTAAATTCTGAAGGTTCTGTTAAGCTTCCTCTGTTTCCGTTCCCAGAAACATCATTTAAATGAGTTCCTATGTAAGAATTCATGTTGTAATATGCTAACAGATTTGTCCAATTCACTATTGCTATTTCGTCTTTAGTAACTGTGTTTGGTAAAACATCACCATTAACCATGTTAGCATTTTCAACTAATTCTTGATTCATCACATATCTGATTTGATCTATAGTTAAAGCTGAATCCCATATTCTAATTTCATCTATATCACCTTTAAAAAAGTCTATGATATTAGATTTGTCTATGTAAACAGCACCAATTGCTAGTGATGAGCCATTTGGAGTAGACGATGTAATTACTTTAGTAGTGTCTAATACACCATCTATATATAAGTTTGCAGTTGTACCATCATAAGTTACTGCTATATGATGCCAAATATTATCTGGTAATTGTGTGTTAGAATCAATTCTATCTGTTGCATTTGTTCCTACTGAAAATGCTACGTTATTAGTATTGGTTAAAAATAATTTATAACCAACTGTACCATTGTTTTTAGCTAGAATAGTTTTGTCTGTTCCAAGATCGTTTGCGCCTTCAGGTTTAACCCATGCTGAAGCAGTAAAGCTACCAGCTAAATCTACTTTATCACCAATATTTGTATAGTTATCTGTTCCGTCAAAACCTAAATGTCTATCTTCAACTTCCTCGTGTGCTATTCCAATGGTAAAGTATTTTGTACCGTCAAAGTCGTGAGTTCCTTCTCTGGTAGGTAACCCGTTAAAGGTTGAAGGGTCTAAAAATACAGTTGTTAGATTAGTTGTAAAAGCAGGATCATCTGCTACAAGCATTACGTATGCATCATTACCAGTTAATGGTGGTAAACCAGCAAGATCACTTTCAAGAACAGAAAGTTCTACAGTACCTACGTCATCTCCTGCAGTTTCAACAATTTTCCAAATTCTGTTCATTACATCTGTTACTGTAGTTACAGTTGCAGGACCTAAGCTTACTACAATTGAAGTAGAAGATGCATTTGTGTCTAATCCATTATTTCCCCAAACTAAAAACTCGTTAGAAGTGTTAAATGTTTGAGTGTTTAGATTGTTAGTAAGTTCAGTATTAGTTAGCGAAAATGCTACAATAGAACCATTGTTAACACTTTTTGATTGTTTTTGGTATAAGTCTGAATCATCATCTCTACCAATGCCAGCAATATCATAGTTATATCCTGAATTTGCAGATACATCCCAAATTACATTTCCGTCTGACGCTACATAATCTTGAGAAATACCATTTACACCAAGTGTAATACCGTATTTTATAGCTAAGTAGGTTTCGATTCTATTTCTTTGAGGTGATTCGTCATTTCTTGAAGAATAGGTGATAACTTCAACTATTCTTCCGTCTAAACTACCTTTGTAACCTTCACTACGACCAAGCCAGTAATTTGCATTATCTACAGTGCCAAATTGAGGAACACCAACTTCTGTATTTACTACATCATTATTATTGTAATATAGCTCGTAAGCAGTAGGAGATGCATTGTTGTTGTGTCTAGCGTTAATAATTCCAACATTATCGTAATTAATTGTAGTGTTTACTTGAGCTACACCATAACCTCTATTGTTAACAGGAGTTGATCCAGATGGAGTAGTACCATGTGCGTAAGACAATACTTCGTCTGTGTATCTAATCGAATATCTTCCTAGTCCAATTCCTGTACCGTCTGTTGCTTGAGTAGATGTGTCTGAATCTGCACAAAATATATCCATACTTGGAGTAGAAGAGGTTACACTAATATCTGGTATAACAACTACATACATGTCATCTGAAAAGTAACCAGCAGCTCCAGCCATAATATTTCTAGATGTATCAGCATATGTGTAGTCTACAGGCGCATTTGTGTAATCATTATCAAAATCTACAACAGGATTAAAATTTACATTATAATCTGGATGATCCCAATAAGTTGGTTCTTGACCAGCTGTTGGTACACTTGCATGATTAGTGTTTGCTTGATCGTACCATGTTGTTAGTGCTTGTCCGTTAGAAGAACCTGCACCGTCATTAGCTTTAAGCCATAATTCTAAATCTACAGTAACGCCACCAGGACCTTCTGCAAGCGGAGTTGCACCATGACCTTGAATGTAAAAAGTGAAAGGGTTTTCGTTAGAATCATTGTTAGCAATACTAACGATAGCTGTTCTTAAGCCATTTGCAGAAGGGTCAAAAGTTATATCGAAAGACGTATTGTTTCCAGATGTAATTACGTTGGTTGGTGTAGCTGTTAGTGTAAAATCTGAAGCATGCGGTCCCGAAATTACAACATAAGGAGCAGCATCAGTTAAATTTAAATCTAATAATCCAGTATTTCTTATTGTAAAAGTGTGTGTAGAAGATCCGCCAGCTACATTAACACTTCCATAATCTGTATCATCTGCTAAAGAAGGAGAGTTATCTCCATTTAAAATATCCGTACCATTACCTTCAACAGCAATTTCTGGTAACGGAGTTGTAACTGCAGTTAAAGATATGTCATCTATAGCCATATCGCTTCTAAAGTTTCCGCCTGTTGTACCAGATATTCTTATCGTTATAGTTTGTCCAATATATGGTGATAGATCTATATTAGCTTGCGTCCAAGCAGTATTGCTACCTGTATGTTGTTGTCCTGTTCTAGTAAATAAATTAACAGGGTAAGTAGTACCGTTATTTGTACTTAGATCAACATTTAATGTACCCATATTATTACCATACATATGATAATAAAATGAAAAGTTAGCAGAAGAAGCAGCTGTTAAATCAAAACAGGGACTAATTAAATCTCCTGTGTTATTGAAATTACTTGTTGCTTCTGTGTATAAATACCAATTTCCTCCATTAGCGTTATTAGGTCCTGTATTATTAGAAGGTGTTCCGTTTTGGTTTCTTGTCCAATCAAAATTATCTGTTGCACTTTGTGACCATTGTCCAATTCCGGTCTCAAAAGTTTCGTTGTAAGGAAAAGTACTAACTATTGCACTACATGAACTAGCACAACCACCACTTACATTAAAGTATAATGTTGTACCTGTAGGACTTGCACTTGCACCAGAATTAGTTAATACTGTTGTTCCTCCAGATGTGATTGTAACATTGGCTGCACCATTCCAACCATCATTATAAGTGTCGTACATTATTATATAATAGTTATTACCGTCTGGTAAACAACCTAAAGATGATGTTGTGGAATACGCATCGTTACAACATCCAGAGTAACCGTTATCTATGGTTGCAATTAATGTATTAGAAGGATCGTAGATTTCAACTCTATTTTCTGAAGACCAATTTGGCCAGTTAACAGAAACATCTACAATAGATGTTTGCGCAAAAGAAAATAAAGACATGAATAGCAATAAAACTAAGGGAGAAATGTTTTTAATTTTTTGCTTTATTGAACTTTGAAGGGTAAAAGTTTTCATAAGCGGGCTGATTAAGGTTTGGGACTAATATTAATATCAACTAAACCTATAAAAAAGTATGACAAAACGCAAAAATATTCGATGAAATGCAATTTTAGAGTGAAAAATATTAAAATTTTCGATAAAGTGTTTAATAAATCAGATAAATGATTAATTATTCAATTTATTTTAAAATTTTATTGAGCGTTTTCTTACTTGTTTATAAATCAATTATTTGATTAGTTTTTTGATAGATTTGGTTTTGCTTATTAAGTCTTCAATACTCATAAAATAAGTACCGTTTTGTAGATTTTCTAAATAATTTAATTCTATTTTATTATTAATAGGAGTAATTTTTTCTTTAGAAATTAATAGTCTTCCATTTATATCAAATAATTTAATATTTAATGTATTTGATGTTTCTGATTGAATTGTAATTGAAGATTTAAATGGATTAGGGTATATTTTAAAATCTAATACATCAACATCTGCTAGTCCTAATGTAGATATTGTTACATTTATGGTTTCAGATTTTTGATTATTACCACAATTTGGGTTAGTGCTAGTTAACGTAACTGTATATTCTCCAGATGTCATGTAAGTGTGAACAGGATTTTGATCTGTACTTGAATTACCATCTCCAAAATCCCATAAATAACTAGTCGCATTATTGGATGTGTTATTAAATGTTACTTCACCGTTATTAAGATTATTTATATCTGAAGTAAAATTTGCAATAGGAGAAGGATTAACAATTGCATCAATTTGTGCTCTAGCACTTTTAATATTTCCAATTTTCCAATCATAGAAAAAATAATAATAACTTGTTCCTGCATTACTATCTATAATAGATATGCTTCCGTTTGTATAAGGAAAATTTACATTTGCATTGTTTCTGTATAATCCTCCTGTACTAAAGTTTTTTCCAACTAAACGTAAATTATTAGCTACTGGAATTTCAAAATTTAAGTCTACTGTATTTAAACCAGCGTTAACAAAAACTATAGCAGAATTTAGAACTTTAGTTGTTTCATCTTGTAATTCAATTTCAATTTCTCCTGCATTAGCAGCGTTAACAGTAACTTGTTCAAGTAAAACAGATTCGGTACAATTAAAAATTAAATATCTTCCAGAAGTGGTATGGTTAGCTCCGTTAGAATTATAATCTAAGTTACCAACGTTGGATTTGCTAATTACATCTTCTACGTAATAACTTGTTGTTGTACTTAAAACAGGAGTTGTATAAGAGTTACCTGTTGCAATTGGTGCGGAAGAGTTTTCTGTTTCGTACCAATTTAATGTGCCACTTCCATTTACTGTAAGAGTAACAGAGCCAGAATCACAGATTGATTGATTATTTCCTGTTGGATTTGCAGTAGTTGCTGTTAATACTACATTTTGAATGGTTTTATTATTATCTGAAATTGTAACCGGAATGGTTTGAGCAATGTAACCTGGAGCGCTATACGTAACATTATAATTTCCAGCTTTTAATAATTTTTGGTAATCACCTAAATCAGCATTAGATAACCTGAAAGTGTTAAGTCTATCATGTCCAGCAATTTCAATTTTTGCTCTTATTGGATTTCCAGATTGGTCTGTGATAGTGCCTTGTAAACCATAAGTAGCTTGTTTCATAAAGTCTAATAAAGCTTGTCTATTGTAATTCCATAAAGCAGGAAGATTTGCACCAGAAACCCATTTTACATCAGATAATTCTATGGTTACTTCTTTATCTTGATGATAATAATTCATAAAATCTTGTCTACCACCATAAACGCGGTACCATTCTGCACCGTGAGTTACACCAGGACTTGGATATACATTAGAATCTTCATCATCTACCATATAGCCAGAAGGACTATTGTTTTGCGCGTTTGTTGCATATTCTACACTTATATATTCGTAATAGTCACCATCTGCATGAGTGTATTCGCTAACATAAGCATTGTCGTATGGGTAATTTACAAGTTCTGTTCCGCCATGAAAATTTGCCGAAAGCACAAAATTTTTAGATTTTGCAAAGTTTATAAAAGCTAAAGTTTCATCTTCATAAATTCCATCGTAATGTAATCCTGCAACATTATCAGGATAATTTCGGTTTAAATCTTGATTGTTATCATTAGCTCTTCTTGGACTTGTTATAGCGTCTGTATCTCCTAGTCTATAAGATCCGTCAGGATTAGCATTTGGATTAATGTAAATTTCCAAATTATCTACAAGATTTGTTACTTCTGGATCTGTTCCGTAATTATTTAAAAGGTAATCAATAAGTCTTATCATTAAAGGAAATCCAGCTAACTCATCACCATGCATAGTAGATGTGTAGAAAAATTCTGGCTCTTCTTCGTTTGTGTTTACATTATCAGAAATTTTTAATACCCATAATTCTCTACCAGATACTGTTGTTCCAATACTTTGTAAAGTACACAAATTAGGATATGTATTTGCAAAATATTGCATTTTTGCTGTGTATTCTGAATATCTTGGGTATGCGTCCCAAGTTGTATCCCAAGCAGCCATAATATTACTAGATCTTGCTTGAGTTGATAATCCAGCTTCGTGAGGATTAAAAGACAGCTCATTATCTTCTTTGTTTACTGTAAAAGGTAAATTGTAGGACAAGAAGGTGTTAAATGTAGTTTTATTTGCATATGCTTCTACAGTTAGATTAGATCTATCTATGGTTTTGTGACCGTAAGAAAGCACTTTAGAGAGTTCGATTACTTGTTGTTCGGTATTTGCTGTAAAATTAAAGCAAACTTCATCTTTTAAGTTTAAATAATGAGTAGCTTTTTCTAGATTGGTTTTTAATCCTTTTTGTCCGTAAGCAATTGAAATTAAGAATAATTGCACTAAAAAGACAAGTGTAGATTTTTTCATTTTGGTTAGTTTTTTTGGGATAATAATTAGCTTGTGTTGGTGCTAATATATATAAAAACCATCAAAAAAATCCATGAAATGCATAAAAATCGGATTAAAAGTAATTATTTAACTTAAAATTAACATTGGAAGCAAAAAAAAGACTCACAATTTTGTGAGTCTTTTTAGTAGCGAGGACGAGATTTGAACTCGTGACCTCTGGGTTATGAATCCAACGCTCTAACCAACTGAGCTACCTCGCCATATTTTCGAGGTGCAAATATAAAAACATTATTTATGCTTGCAAACATTATTTATAAAATTAAATATTTTTTAAAATGATTTCTAAACTTGTTAATTAATGTATATATTGGGCAATAATAAATTTCAAGAAAAAATACATGGAAGAAAAAATAAAGTATGAGTTAGAATTTCCTATTCATGCATCACCATCGCTTATTTATCAGTACATTTCTACGCCTTCTGGATTGTCAGAATGGTTTGCTGATAATGTGAATTCTAGAGGAGAATTATTTAAATTTATTTGGGACGGAGCAGAAGAACAAGCAAAACTTTTAACAAAAAAATCTGGAGAACGTGTTAAGTTTAGATGGTTAGACGATGAGGATGAACCTTTTTATTTTGAAATTAGAATACAAGTAGACGAAATTACCAAAGATGTGTCTTTAATGATTACTGACTTTGCTGAAGAAGATGAAGTTGAAGAAGCTAAAATGTTATGGACTAATCAAATTTCAGATTTAAAACAAGTCTTAGGATCTGCTTAATTTACTAAGATTTAAAGTATATTTGTCCCAAAGAAATTTGGGATTTTTTTATGATTAATTTTAACGGAAACATACAAGAAAATAACACAGTAATAAACAATAATAATCGCGGTTATGCTTACGGTGATGTAGTTTTTGAAACGATTAAATCTGTTCATGGAAAATTGTTGTTTTTTGAAGATCATTATTTTAGATTAATGGCTTCGATGAGAATTATGCGTATGGAAATTCCTATGAATTTTACCTTAGAGTTTTTACAAGATCAAATATTAAAAACCTTAGAAGCTAATCAATTATCAAAATCTTCTTCTAGAATAAAGTTACAAGTAAATAGAGTAGAAGGTGGATTGTATAATCCAGAATCTAACGATGTAGAATATATTATTTCTACTAAACAATTGGATGAAGATTTTTATTTATTAGATAATGATGATTATGAAGTAGATCTATTTAAAGATTTTTATGTTGCTCCAGGTTTACTTTCGACATTAAAGACTAACAATAAAGCTTTAAACGTAATAGGAAGTATTTATGCTAAAGAAAATAAATTAAATAACTGTTTATTACTAAATACTAATAAAAGTGTTGTAGAGGCTTTAAATGGTAATGTTTTTTTAGTTAAAGGTCAAACTATAAAAACTCCACCAATTGAAGATGGTTGTTTAAAAGGTGTCTTAAGAAAACAATTAATTGAAATAATAAAGCTTATGGATAACTTTACCATAGTTGAGGAGTCTATTTCACCTTTTGAAATTCAAAAAGCAGACGAGATGTTTATTACAAACGTTATTACAGGTATACAGCCAGTAACTAAATACCGTAAAAAACTATTTACTAAAGACGTCTCTAAACAGTTGTTACAAAAGTTAAACGTAAAAGTTAGACTAGGT
Organism: Mesoflavibacter profundi; assembly: GCF_014764305.1. Lineage (NCBI taxonomy): Bacteria > Pseudomonadati > Bacteroidota > Flavobacteriia > Flavobacteriales > Flavobacteriaceae > Mesoflavibacter > Mesoflavibacter profundi. Next base: position 34,945 of record NZ_CP061703.1, on the reverse strand, counting down.
TAGTTGTAACTAGGATTTTCTGGTGCATTTGACCAAATAGAATAATCGCCACCTAATTCTAACATTTTTTCTTTCCAAAAAGTTTCATAATCTTTTTCGATTATATCTTTTTCGTAGGTGTTTTTGGTTACAACCCATGCATTAGATTTTAATTCTTCTTCTAATTGGTTTGTTTCCCAACCAGAATATCCTAAGAAAAATTTAATATCGTTTTGATCAATTTCTTTATTAGCTATCAAATCTGCAACTACATTAAAATCTCCTCCCCAAAATATGCCTAAAGATATTTCTACACTATTAGGTATTAAGTCTGGTCTCTTATGGATAAAATATAGGTTGTCCTGTTCTACAGGTCCGCCATTATAGACTTTAAAAGAAGCGTCTAATTCTGGAATAAGATCGCTAATGGTATAATTTAAGGGCTTGTTTAAAATAAAACCAATAGATCCTTCTTTGTTGTGATCTGTTAGTAAAACAATAGAACGGTTAAACGAAATATCGCCTATAATTGATGGTTCTGCAATTAATAAATCACCCTTTTTTGGTTTTGTTGTAGTCATATTTTAAAAGGATTGTTTTAATAAATGTAATATTATTTTAAATAAAAAACAATATTATAAAGGTTTTATACTAAAAAAGCCTTCTTAAAAAGAAGGCTTTTTTGTGTTTATTTTAAACAAATGACTAGTTTACAGCATTTGCTAAATCAGAACCTGCTTTAAACTTTACAACGTTTTTAGCTTTGATTTTGATAGTCTTACCAGTTTGAGGGTTTCTTCCTTCTCTTGCAGCTCTTCTAGTAACTGACCAAGATCCAAAACCAACTAAAGAAACTCTATTTCCTTTTTGTAAAGCTCCTTCAATTTCGATTAATGCACACTCTAAAGCTTTTTTAGCTGCTGCTTTAGTAATACCTGCGTGTTCCGCCATAGCGTCGATTAAATCTGTTTTGTTCATAATTTTAATTTTAATTATTAATAAATAGGTTGATTAAACATATTTTTTGTTAAATCCTCTACAAATTTATACGGATTATGCTACTATGCAAGTAATAGCAAGGGAAATACCCATATTTGTTAATAAGTTGCGTGTTTTGTTAATAAAGAAGCTTGTTTTTTTGTGATTTAGTGTAAAATCAATAATAATAAGGCTTTACAGCATTTTTGCATTTTCTTCTAATGTAAATCCATTTAATAAAGATTTTACATCCATTAATCGTTTACCTGGTAGCTTAATTTCAATTATATTTATAAATCCTTTATTTACAGCTACTTTAATTGAGGATTTGTCAAAAATAATGCTTCCAATTGTTAAATTATGATTTTCAATTTCTTTTTCTGTTTGATAGATTTTAACGTCTAATTTTTGATCTCCGTTTTCTAAAATAGACCAAGCTGCTGGATATGGACTTAATCCTCTAATTTGATTGTAAATTTGATCGATGTTTTTGTTCCAATCTATTTTACAGTTATCTCTATTTAATTTATAAGCTGTTTTAATTGTAGCATCTTCTGGTTGAGGTATTGTTTTTACTTGTCCTTCTTGTATAAGTTTTATGGTATCTATTACAAGGTCGCTACCAATAAGCATTAATTTGTCATGTAAACTTCCTGCGTTTTCTTTAGGATTAATTTCTACTTCTTTTTGTAAAATCATTTCTCCTGTGTCTATTTTTTCATCTATAAAAAACGTAGATACACCTGTTGTAGTTTCACCATTAATTATAGCCCAATTTATTGGTGCTGCTCCACGATAGTTTGGTAATAAAGACGCATGTAGATTAAATGTACCGTATTTAGGCATATCCCATACTACTTTAGGTAGCATTCTAAATGCAACTATTATTTGTAAGTTGGCATTTAGGGATTTAAGTTCTTCTAAAAACGATTGATCTTTTAAGTTAGTTGGTTGTAATATATGTAATCCTTGTTCTTTTGCATATTTTTTTACTGCACTTTCATTAAGTTTTCTTCCTCTTCCCGCAGGTTTATCTGGAGCAGTAATAACGCCAACTACATTAAATTTGTTTTCTATTATTTGTTTTAGGGTTGCAACAGCAAAATCTGGTGTACCCATAAATACGATTTTTAAGTCTTTCATTTTATAAATGTTTTAATTTATATGTGTTGGTATTTGTTATAGTGATTATTTCTTGTTCTAAAAGCTCTTTTAGGCAATTGTTAATAGAGTTTTCGTCTGTTTTAATTAATTCGAATAATTCTCGGCTTCCTTTTGCACTATGTTCTAATAGTGAAATAATTTGGGTTTTTAACTGTTTTTGATCTAAGGTAGTTGTTTTGTTTTTGGACTTTATGCATACAGAACATATTCCACAATCTTTAAGATTTTTTTCTCCAAAATAATCTAACAGTTGTTTGCTTTTACAAACGTTATTATTGTCTACATAATTAAGGACAGCTTTAACTTGATTTACTTTTAGTAAATGTTGTTGTTTAATTGTTTTAGAAATTCTGTTTATAGTTTTATCATCTTCTCTTGGTTCTATAAACGTGATTTGCGCATCTGTTTTTATAACATTTAGGGTTATTACATGATCTTGTTCTAATTGATTTAATATAGCATATATCTGTTGTAGGCTAACATTGGCTTTATTAGCTATAATAGATGTATTTATTTTTGTTACATGATCAAAAATACCACCATAAGTCCTTAAAATAGACTTAACAACAATTGCTAAGGTTTTATGTTTTTCTAAATAATTAAATAACGCTTGATTTGGTAATATAAATTGAACTTCTGTTTGATTATTAAATTGTTTAGTAAGCGTAATTATACTTGTTCTATCTAATATTTGCAATGCATTATAAGCAACTAAAGCATTAAATTTATATACAGAACAAAAATGATTAAAGTTAAATTGAAATGTTTGAAAACTGCCTTCTCCATAAGAAATTTGAAAATAGTTACTCAACTTCCTGTAAATGGTTTTAACAACATCTACTGTTGGTAAAATTGAAATAAATTGCTTTTCAAGAATAGCTTTATCATTTTTATTTTTTAATATTACTGCATAGGCTTTATTGCTATCTCTCCCTGCACGACCAGCTTCTTGAAAATAATTTTCTATGCTATCCGGCAGATTTAAGTGAATAACGGTTTTTACATCTGGTTTATCAATTCCCATACCAAATGCATTGGTTGCAACCATTACTTGTTTTTGATTATTAATCCATTGGGTTAGATGTAAATCTTTTTCTGTGTTATTTAATCCACCATGATAATAGGTGCAACTAATGTTTTCTTGTTCTAAAAACTGACAAATCTCTATAGTTGCTTTTCTATTTCTTACATATATTATAGAAGATTGTTTATTTTTATTTAAAATAGCCTTTAATCTAAAGTGCTTGTCTTCTTCTTCAAAAACCATATATGCAATATTAGGTCTGTAAAAAGACTGCTCGAAAATTTTAGGACTAATAAAGTCTAACTCCTTAACAATATCCTCTTTTACTTTTGGTGTTGCGCTTGCTGTTAATGCAATAACATTAACAGTAGGTTGTAACTGCCTTAATATATTTATGTTTTTATAGGCTGGTCTAAAATCGTTTCCCCATTGGCTTATGCAATGTGCTTCATCTACAGCAATAAGATTAACATTCATTTGCCTAATTCTATCTTGTACAAGCTCTTGTTGTAATCGTTCTGGTGATAAGTATAAAAACTTGTAGTTGCCATAAATACAGTTGTCTAAAATAGTATCTAGATCTTTGGTATTAATTCCACTAGTTAAAGCAAGTGCTTTAATACCTTTGTTTTGTAAGGCTCTAACTTGATCTTTCATTAAAGCAACTAAAGGCGAAATTACTATGCAAATACCATCTTTAGCTAAAGCAGGAACTTGAAAACAAATACTTTTTCCGCCACCAGTTGGTAATAAAGCAAATGTATCTTCGCCATTTAAAACAGCGTTTATTATATCTTCTTGTAAAGGTCTAAACGATGAAAATTTCCAATAACGCTCTAATATGTTTATTGGATGTTGCATTACAAAGCTTTTACAACATTTAGTATATGATTGGCTCTTTCTTCAATGCTTCCAAAAGGAACATCTTGTAAGTGATAGTCGTATTTTTTATAAGTATCTAATAAGCTATGATGAATTTTTTTTGCTTGTTCAAAATTTTCATAACGTTCGTTATCACTTCTAAAAATTTCTTGCCAAGGAGCAAGAATAAAAACATAATCGTACGTGTTATTTTGGCAAGAAGTGATAAAGTTTTCCGGATACTCTTCGCTAGCATAATCCATGTAAGCCACAACATCTGGAATACCTCTATCTAAAAACACAAATTCATTATCACTATTAGCAGCATTAACATATTGTTGTTCTCTACCTTTTAAAAGTAATTCGCTAAATAATAAAGGTTTAGTTAAAAAAAGTTGTTCAATGCCATCTTTTCTAGCATCTAAAATGACTTGTCTCGAGATTTCTTCATAACAAGCATAACCACGTTTTTTAAGCTCGTTAATAATAGAAGATTTACCAGTTCCTGGTCCACCAGTAATGACTATTTTTTTTGTAATCAATGTAAAAGTATTTAGGTGTAAAAATCGGAATTAAATTCTTTAAAAAAAAATGTAAACAAAATGGTATATTTGCGACTTATATTTATACTATGAATAATACACCAAATAAAGACGAATTTTACGCAAAGTTAAAAAGCCAATTGCAAGATACAGCATTGTGGCCAACAGAGTATTTATATAAATTTATTGTTCAGACAGAAAAAACTAAGATAGAACATGTTGAAGTTATTTTTGATAATATGGGAGCAGTAATTAATACTAAAGAGTCTAGTAACGGTAAATACACTAGTGTATCTATTAGTGTAAAAATGAAAAATCCAGACCACGTTATAGAAAAATATAAAGAGGTCGGAGAAAAAATTGAAGGAGTGATTAGTCTTTAGTTTTTTTTTGTATTTTGCGGTTGCATTAGAAACTTCAATGCATAAGATTTAAAATACTATTCCTTTTTAATTTTGATAGATAATTTAGAGTATAACACAGAGCGTGAACATTTAATTATTCCAGAATATGGTAGACATATTCAAAAAATGATTAACTACGCAAAATCAAGAGAAACAAAAGAAGAACGCAATAAATTAGCCAAAGCAATTATAGCTGTAATGGGTAATTTGCAACCGCATTTGCGTGATGTTCCAGATTTTCAGCATAAACTTTGGGATCAACTTTTTATCATGTCTAATTTTGAATTAGATGCAGATTCACCATTTGACAAACCATCTAAAGAAGAATTGTCAGGTCGACCTGTACCATTAAGATATCCTCAAAATTTTCCTAAGTACCGTTTTTATGGTAATAACATCAAAACAATGATAGATGTTGCAAACACTTGGGAAGAAGGAGAAATGAAAGAAGCATTAGTTTATACAATTGCTAATCACATGAAAAAATGCTTCTTAAATTGGAATAAAGACACAGTAGAAGATCAAGTAATTTTTGATCATTTATTTGAATTATCTAACGGAAAAATTAATATCAAAAACTCTGAAGAAGATTTAACAGACGCCAACAGTCTTATGAAAGCTTCTAGCGGAAAAAAATATTCCAACAACAAAAAAGGACACAAAAAGAATAACCGTAACCGAAAAAGATACTAAACACATTTATGGGAACATTTAAAATTGAAGGTGGACACCAATTAAAAGGAAGCATTCAGCCTCAAGGAGCAAAAAACGAAGCATTACAAATTTTATGCGCAGTACTTTTAACTCCAGAAAAAGTCACCATAAATAACATTCCAGATATAATTGACGTAAACAAACTAATTACGTTATTAGGAAATTTAGGTGTTAAAGTAGAAAAACTTTCTGAAGGCACTTACAGTTTTCAAGCCGATCAAGTAGATTTAAATTATTTAGAATCTGCAGCATTTAAAGAAGAAGGTCGTGGTTTACGTGGTTCAATAATGATTGTTGGACCATTATTAGCACGTTTTGGTAAAGGATATATCCCAAAACCAGGTGGCGATAAAATTGGTCGTCGTCGTTTAGATACCCATTTTGAAGGATTTATAAATCTTGGCGCTAAATTTAGATACAACCGTGAAGATTATTTTTACGGTGTAGAAGCAGATAAATTAGTAGGAACCGATATGCTTTTAGACGAAGCATCTGTAACTGGTACAGCAAACATTGTGATGGCTGCTGTATTAGCACAAGGAACTACAACAATATACAACGCAGCTTGCGAGCCTTATTTACAGCAATTATGCAAAATGCTTAACAGAATGGGCGCAAAAATCTCTGGCGTTGGTTCTAATTTATTAACTATTGAAGGTGTTGATAGTCTTGGCGGAACAGAGCATACCATGTTACCAGATATGATCGAAATTGGTAGTTGGATTGGTTTGGCAGCAATGACAAAGTCTGAACTTACAATTAAAAATGTAAGTTGGGATGATTTGGGACAAATACCAAACGTCTTTAGAAAACTAGGAATTACTGTTGAAAAACAAGGTGATGATATACATATTCCAGCACATACAGATGGTTACGAAATACAAAACTACATAGATGGTTCTATTCTAACCATAGCAGATGCACCTTGGCCTGGTTTTACTCCAGATTTATTAAGTATTGTTTTGGTTGTAGCAACACAGGCTAGAGGAGAAGTACTAGTACACCAAAAAATGTTTGAAAGTCGTTTATTCTTCGTGGATAAATTAATAGATATGGGCGCAAAAATTATACTTTGTGATCCGCATCGTGCTACGGTAATTGGTCATGATTTTAAATCAACCTTAAAAGCAACAACCATGGTGTCTCCAGATATTAGAGCAGGAATTAGTTTGTTAATTGCTGCACTTTCTGCAAAAGGGACAAGTACAATTCATAATATAGAGCAAATCGATAGAGGTTATCAAAAAATAGTAGAACGTCTTAAAGCTATTGGAGCAAAAATTGAACGTTTAGAAGGCAATTAATTTTAATTGATTCCTGAAAAAATAAAAAGCATCTAAATTTAAATTAGATGCTTTTTTATTAAATACTTTTTTTTAAGATACTGCTTCTTTGTAAACCTTTAAGCAGCGTTCTCTTGCAGCTTTATGGTCTACAATTGGTTTAGTATAAGTTAACTTTTGATATTCTGGAACCCATTTTTTAATGTATTTGTGTTCTTTATCAAACTTATCAATTTGTGTGGTTGGATTAAAAATTCTAAAGTATGGTGCTGCATCTACACCAGATCCTGCAACCCATTGCCAGTTACCAACGTTGCTTGCCATTTCGTAATCGTGTAATTTTTCGGCAAAATAAGCTTCGCCCCAACGCCAATCTATTAATAAATGTTTGCATAAAAAACTACCAACTAACATGCGTACACGATTGTGCATAAAACCAGTTTCGTTAAGCTCTCGCATGCCAGCGTCTACCAAAGGATAACCAGTGTTTCCAGATTTCCAAGCTTCAAATTCTTCTTTGTTATTTCGCCATTTAATATTGTCGTATTTAGACTTAAACGCATTGGTTTGTGTTTTTGGGTAATGCCATAAAATTTGCATAAAAAACTCGCGCCAAATTAGCTCTTGCCAAAAGATTTCGTTTTTTTCTGCAATTGCTTTTTTCACCATTTTACGTACGCTAACGGTACCAAATCGTAAATGCGGACCAAGTTTTGAAGTCGCGTCTTTGGCAGGGAAATTTCGTTTGTCTTCGTATTCTTGGATTAACGTTGGTGTTACTTTGTAATCTGCAATTTTTTGTGAAGACGTTTTAAATCCCATGTCAGAAAGCGTTACATTTGGCAATCTTGTATTTTTTACCAAATTGTCTAAATATTCGTTAGTGTAATAGATGTTGAGGTCGTGGTTTTTAAACTTTTCTTTCCAAGTACGCATGTATGGTGTGTAAACCACGTATGGATCGCCATCTTGCTTAACAACTTCGTCTTTTTCAAAGATAACTTGGTCTTTAAAGGTTTTAAAATTGATATCTTTTTCTGCTAAAAAGTTTTCAATTTCGTTATCACGAGTTTTGGCGTAAGGCTCATAATCGTGATTGGTATAAACGGTATCTATTTCATAATCTTCTACTAACTGTTTAAAGACGTCTTTTGGCGAACTATAAAACATAGCAATGCTACTGTCACGTTCATCTTGAAGCGTTTTACGCATGCTTTGCAATGTATTAAAAATGAAAGTCACTCTTGCGTCATCTTCTGGTAATTCGTTTAAAATTTCTTTATCAAAAATAAAGATAGGTAACACAGGTTTATCTGCTTTTAAAGCATTGTAAAAGCCTACGTTATCGTCTAATCTAAGGTCGCGTCTAAACCAGAATATATTTAAAGGTTGTTTCATTTATTAGTTGTTGAAGTATTTAAAAGTTTTAAGTGTCTAGAGTTGTAAGTATTTAAAGTTAATGTTTTTTGTCTATCTGATTAAAATTTACCAAATAGTTCTTCTAGTTTTTTGGTACGATAATCAAAGATTTCTTTCAGTTTTGGTTTAACTAAAACAGGATGGACTAATTGTCCTAAAAAGCCCATTGGGACTTTATAATCGATAATGTCTTCCATTTCTACGCCGCCATCAATTTCTTTAATAAAATGCTTGTGATGCCACAGTGAATATGGACCAAAACGTTGTTCGTCTACAAAATATTCGCCATCAATAACATGAGTAATTTCCGTTACCCATTTTGTTTTAATTCCTAAAACTGGTGTGACAATATATTGAATGATTTGACCGGCAAACATTGGTCTATCTGCTCCAGAAAGTATATGAAATCCCATATAATCTGGAGTGATGACTTTTAAGTTTTTTGGATCTGACAAAAAATCCCAAGCTTCTTGTTTTGTGATTGGTAAATTTTGTTTTTGATGTAATCTGTAAATTTTCATATGTATTGTTTTCCGCGAAAGCGAAATCTTTTAATTGTTAAAAAGAATGTAGGCGTTTAAAGACGTTGCGATTAACAGCCAAATCATATATGGTAAGAGTAGTAAACTTTTGGTTTTCATTATTTTTCTAAAGCTGAAGAAGATATAAAACACAACAATGGTTAGAAGTATTATAGTAATTAATCCAAGTAAAATTAAATGTTGGTTGAAGAAAATGAAATTCCAAATAATGTTTAAAAACACTTGAATGCTAAAGGCTATTTTTACTTTTTCAGACGTTAATTGACTAAATAAATAAGCCATATAAACCGAAAAACATATCATAATAAACGACCAAGCTACACCAAAAACCCAACCTGCTGGCGTCCATGGAGCTTGATTTAAGTTGTTATACCAGTCTGATCTTGGTCCATTATTCATTAACCAACTGCCAAGACCTAAACTTCCAAAGTTAATAAACAGAAAAAAGACTATTTTTTTTAAAAGACTCATTGTTTTAATGCTTCTATTTTATTCATCACTTCTTGAGCTTCGGCATAAATTTGATCACTTTTGGATCTGTTAATGGTAGATAATCTATGCCATTCTTTCATCAGTTTTTCGTACTTCAGTTGAAGTTTTTCTATTTCAGATTTCGATTTAAATAGTCCAAACATTTATCTAAAGTGTTTTAAAATTTTGTTGTTGTTAGGTGAAGTCACTGAAAAATAATAATCGACTAAATGTCCTTCCGGATCTACTAAATATTTCTGAAAATTCCATTTCACCTTAGAATCTTTTGTTCCGTTTTTAGACTTTTCTGTTAGCCACTCGTATAATGGATGTTTGTTAGAGCCTTTTACATCTATTTTTTCTGTAATTAAAAATGATACGCCGTAATTAACTTCACAAAATTCCAATATTTCATTACTTGTTCCTGGTTCTTGTCCTCCAAATTGGTTGCATGGTACACCAATAATGGCAACCTTATCGCCATATTGCTCATGTAGTTTTTGTAACTCTTTGTATTGAGGCGTAAATCCGCATTTTGAAGCCACATTTACAAAAAGAATATGTTTTCCTTTAAATGCATTTAAATCTATGGGTTGACCTTGTAAGCTATTGATTTTTATGTCGTAAATGGAAGTCATATTTATTTCAGGTTTTGTAGACATTGCGCAAAAAGTGATTAAGAATGCTTTTAATACGTTCATTGATTATAATTTAAAACTAACAATACCACAATCTAATTTAAACACTTGACCAGAGACTGATAATGATTTATCCGAACATAAGAATGAAGCCATATTAGCAACTTCTTCTGGTTGTAAATATTTTTTTAATGGATGACGATCGCGCATGTTTTCTTCTTGTTTTTCATTACGCAATAGTTTTGACGCTAAATCTGTATTAGTCACAGTTGGCGCTACAGCATTAACTCTTACAGTTGGCGCAAGTTCTGCACCAATAGATTTTACAAGTCCTTCTACAGCACTTTTTGAAGCTGCTACACTTGCATGAAAAGGCATTCCTAAATCTGTAGCCACAGTACTAAATAATACAATTGAAGGATTAGTGCCTTTTTTGATGTTATCTAAATACTTTTGAATTGTTTTTACAGCACCAATAACGTTAATTTCAAAATCTGCTCTAAAATCGTCTAATTTTAAACGTCCAACAGGCTTTAGGTTAATGCTACCAGGACAATATATTAAATAATCTATAGGCTGTTCTAAATCTGGTAAATCTTCGTTTAAAACATCGCAGGAATGATGTGTTAGGTATTGATGAGTAAAATCAGGCTCATTCCTGCTAATGTTTGTCACTTTGTGTGTTTCTAAAAACTGTAAAGCAATTGCTTTTCCTATGCCTTTACTGCCTCCAACAATGACTAAATGTTTCATTTTAAATTGAAATTTTTGTTGGTAATCGTTTTTCTACTTTACGCTTCATGGCGGTAAGGCGTTTCATAATATCCATTATTTTCTCGTCTTTTTTCTTTTTATAAATCTGATTTAATTCTAAAATTAAAGTTTTGGCTTGTCTTGAAATTTTTACGCGGTCACTTGTAGATAGAGATCGTAAACTTGTTTGTTCAAATTCTAATGCTTTTTCTATTGTACTCATAGCTTATTGTTTTAAATAGTTTTGCAATTCGGTAATTTTTTGGGGATTATTAAATTGTCCACTGTAAAAGGTCGTAACAGTAGCAGAAGTATCATCTTTTACGCCTCTAGAAGACACGCAAAGGTGTTTTGCATCTATGATAACTGCAACGTCTTCGGTATTTAAAATTTGTTTTAAGTCTTCGCCAATTTGGTTGGTTAAACGCTCTTGTACTTGAGGTCTTTTGGCATAATATTGAACAATTCTGTTTAATTTAGAAAGTCCAATTACTTTACCTGAAGAGATGTAAGCTACATGAGCTTTACCTATAATAGGTACAAAATGGTGCTCGCAGTTAGAGTAAAACGTAATGTCTTTTTCTACTAACATTTGATTGTATTGATATTTATTATCAAACAATGCAATTTTTGGTTTGTTAGCAGGATTTAATCCAGAGAATATCTCGTCAACATACATTTTAGCAACACGTTTTGGCGTGCCTTGAAGTGAATCGTCTGTAAGATCTAGACCTAGAACGTCCATTATTTCTTCAAAAAGGATAGAGATTCGCTCTTTTTTTTCTTCATCAGAAATTTTAAAAGCGTCTTTTTTCATCGGAGTTTCTAAACTTGTAAATAGGTGATCGTCTCCAATATCTTCGACAGTAAAACCGTTAAGATTGTGACCATTTGTAGTCATTTTTAATTTTTCTTTTTTCATAGCATCTTTTTAATTGCTGTTTTCAATTTGTATTGAAACAAAGCAGGTTATATCTATCTTTTAGATATTTTATTATGTGTAATTTGTTTTTGTCTAGAGCATTTAAATCTTCCAGATTCAAAAGATCTAAGTTTTTGGTGCTTAGTAGCTCTTCCTTGAACGCGTTTTCGCCAAAGTCTAAAGCTACTTGGTTTCATCTCTCTACGCATCAGATTGATAACTTCTTGCTCTTTTAAACCAAATTGAAAAGCGATAGCATCAAAGGTAGTGCGATCTTCCCAAGCCATTTCTATTATTCTATCAATTTCCCTTATCGTCAAATTCTTATTCATTATATGGTATTGTTGAAAATTGTGCATCAAAATTTATTTTTTGGTCCAATAATTTTTTGAAAAACACTTTGTTCTCCTTATAGGTTTTGTTAGGTCTAAAATGAACAAACTTACCATCTGCATGTATGCTTGCTCCGTTAATTTTATATATAACAAGTTTATAGTAAGGTATTACCCATGTAAATCGCTGTAAACCTTTGCCTATATGTATTAAAACACCTTTTGGTCTTAATTCTAAACTACCATAATTAACATCACTAATGCGGTTTACAATAGCCTGTAAGTTTGGGCTAACTTCATCTATAATCATACGTTTAGAACCAACACCTTTTAATTTAAATGCTTCCCAAAGATTAAAAGGTTTGCCAACAAGGTCATTTATTTGTTGTATAATTTTGTTGTCTTTGTATGTTGTGTTGTAAAGCAATTTGATAAGTTCTTTTACCAAATATACAAAATGTTTAATCTTTATTAAAAAAAGTTAAACATTATTTAACACAATTTTTTGATAGTAGAATTATTCTAGGTTTGATTAGAATTAATCATCCTATTACGGTTGCTTAATGTATGTCGTTTTAAGATGCGAAGACTATCTTGTTTTACAAGTGTATCATCTTTCATTTGCCATAAAATATCACTTGCTTGTTTACGCGTTTTCTTTTCATTGATAATAGGTAAAGGATAGTCTTTACCCAATTCAAAACCGGTAATTTGTTGGTCAAAATAGCTCATTTCACTAGGATTATGAATAAATGGCGCTTCCAAACTTGCTAATTCTGGAACCCATTGTTTTATAAATTTGCCTTCAGGATCGTGCTCCAGACTATTTTTTAATGGATTGTAAATGCGTAACATATTAATTCCCGTTTCGCCAGCTTGCATTTGTATTTGCGGATAATGTATACCTGGTTCAAAATCTAAAAATAAACTCGCTAAGTGTTCGCTTAAATCTTGCCAAGGTTGCCAAAGATTATGTGTGAAAAATGAAACCACTAAAGCACGCATTCTGAAGTTTAAATAGCCCGTAGCATTTAAGCAGCGCATGCAAGCATCTACTAACGGAAAACCTGTTTTGCCTTCTTTCCAAGCATTTTGAAATTCAACGTTTACAGGTTTTTTAAGTTGATGAAAGCCTTTATTTACACTTTTAAATTCCATCGAATGTTCCATTTCAAACTTTTGGATAAAGTGTGCTTGCCAACGTAAACGCGACACAAATGCGTTTAAATGTCGCTTGTTTTTACCTTTTTCTCTTTCAATTCCAGCTGCATTAATAACTTGTTTTATAGATAAATTTCCCCAAGCAATGTAAGGCGATAATCGGCTACAACCTGTTCTGGCTTCTAAAGGTTTCGAGATATGGAACATGTAGTTTTTATAGCGATTTTTGAAGAACGATTGCATGTATTTTATTCCTGTTGTTGTTCCACCTTTTTGAAAATTTTTATTGTGAATAGTTTCTGCTGAAACGGTTTTAAACTGAAGTTCTAAAGCTTCAATTGAAGTAATACTTAATAACTGATTTTGTTTTGGCAGAAACTGAAACTCTGGTTGTATCATAAAACGGTCCCAATCTTCAAACCAAGTATTACGATTTCTTAGTCCGCGTTGCACACCATTATTAATATTTTCTATCCAAGTTATTTGTTGAGTTCGGCAAAATTCCGCGAAAGCGATATCTCTTTTAAAAGTTGAAAGTATACCTGTTTCCATATGTGAAAACACGTGTGTAATATTGAATTGCTTTTGAAGTTGCTCAACTGTATTTTCAATAGAATTATTGACGATTAAAACTTTGGAATTATAAGGTTTTAGTTGCTGATTTAAATCCTCTAAAGACTGTTTTACAAAATCCCAATGACGTTGGCTGTAATGTTTATCTTGAAGTAAAAAATCCTCGAAAGTGTAGAGGAGAAGCACGCTTTGGTTGGTGTTTATGGCATTGGTAATGGCTTCGTTATCCTGTAAACGAAGGTCGCGTTTTAACCAAACTATGCTAAGGTCGTTTTTCATTAAAAATTATCTGGGTTTTCAATAATACTTTGTGCACGTTTTTTAATATTTACAAGTTGGTGTTTATCCATTTTGTCTAGTAAACTGTACATCATTCCCATACGACGGTTATTGCCTAAAATGCTGCGTTTATCATCTAAAAAGTTCCAGTATAAGCTGTTAAACGGACACGCTTTTTCGCCTAATTTTTCCTTTTTATCGTAATAGCAATTGTCACAATAATTACTCATTTTGTTGATGTAACTTCCGCTGGAAACATACGGTTTTGTAGCAATTTTTCCGCCATCTGCAAATTGGCTCATGCCACGCGTATTGGGTAATTGTACCCATTCTAAAGCATCAACATAAATACCCAAATACCATGCATCAACATCGTCAGGATTTATTTGTGCGAGCAACGCAAAATTACCAGTCACCATTAAACGCTGTATGTGATGCGCGTAACCATTATCAAGACTGTTGGTTATGGTATTTTTTAGGCAATTCATTTTGGTGTTTCCTGTCCAATAAAACTCCGGAAGTTTATTGGTGTTTTCTAAATGATTTTCGGTTTTGTAATCTGGCATTAAAGCCCAATACATACCGCGCATATACTCGCGCCAACCAATGATTTGACGAATAAAACCTTCAACTTGAGAAATATCAATATTGTCACCATGTTTGCGCCAATAATTTAAAACAGTATCCACGATATTTTTTGCTGAAATAAGCTTGATATTCATCGCAAACGATAGTCGCGAATGGAATAAATAGACTTCGTCCGTGTGCATAGCATCTTGATAATCGCCAAAATGAATGAGCAATTCCTCACAGAAATATTTAAGTTGATCAAGCGCTTGTGCTCTAGTTATTGGATAACTAAACGTTTTAGTATCAAACTTACCTATGGTTTTGATATCGCTGTTTTCAAGTAATTCAACAATATCTGAAACATCATTTTTAAAATATTTATAAGTCGGAATTTGATGTTCGCCTTTCCATTTATTGCGATTGCTTTTGTCGTAGTTCCATTTACCGCCTTCAGGTTGTTTTCCAGCCATTAAAATGTCGTGCTTTTTACGCATATCACGGTAAAAATTCTCCATTAAATATTGCTTTTTACCTTTAAAAAAGTCTTTTAAATCATTGCGTTCGGTGTAAAAATGTTCTGTTGAAAACGCTTCAGATTCAATATCTAAAGATTCGCAAAATTCTGATAATTGTTGGTCTACACGATACTCATCTGGTAATTGGTATTGAAATTTTTCAATCTCGTGTTTTTTGATGAGTTGTTTTAAATTTTCTACTAAATCTTGCGTATTGTCTTTATCGTCTAGTTTGTAATAGTCAACTTTAAAATTATTCGCTTTAAGGTGACTTGAAAACGCACGCATTGCAGCAAAAAAGCCAATTATTTTTTGAATATGATGCGTTACATAATCGGTTTCTTGGCGCATTTCAAATAGACAATACACTACATTTTTATCATTGGTTTTATACCAACTGTGTTTGCTGTTTAATTGATCGCCAAGTATAAGTCTAAGTGTTTTCATGAAATTGTTTTTAGTCTTCGACTGCGCTCAGACGGACATATATGTGTTTTAAAATAAAGTGTCTTGCAACCACAAACGCTGGTATTTACAGTTACTATCGTAGCGATTGGCTTGAAGTTTGACGTTAAACTTTCGGTCCCTTGGATCGTTACCAACGCCAGCAACATACATCCAATTACCATAATTGCTGTGCACATCGTAATCAAGAAGTAAACTCTCAAAATACGCTGCACCTATGCGCCAATCTAATTCCATGGATTTTGCAAAATAACTCGCTACATTTTGTCTACCACGATTACTCATCCAACCAGTTTTTTTAAGTTCGATCATATTCGCATTTACAAAAGGTTCAGGTGTTTTACCGTTTATCCAGTCGTTAATTTTTTGCTGATTTTTAGACCATTGGTAATCTTTGTTTAAAATTCCGTCGATTTTAAAGATTTGATTGCCAAATTTTAAAGAAACATATTTAAAATAGTCGCGCCAAATAAGTTCGAAAATAAGCCAATAGGTAGAATCGTTTTTAAAATGTGTTTTCTCGAACTGTTTGACTTGATAATAAATATGTTTAGCAGAAATGCTTCCGTTAGCTAACCAAGGAGAAAATTTTGAGCTAAAATCTTTACCAATCAATCCGTTACGAGTCTTTTTATAAACGCCTAATTTTTTAGTGTTGAAAAAATAATCTTCTAAACGTTTCAATGCTTCAGTTTCTCCACCTTTAAAAGAAAACGCAGAATTTGGGTGCACTTCAAAATCATCAAAACCTAAATCAGAAAGTGATGGAATTGAAGTTAGGTTTTCTATACTTTCTTTATTTACTTTTTCTGTTGATGAAGAAGTTTCTTGTCTAATTTCACTTCTTTTTTCACAAGCTTTTCTAAATTCGGTGAATACTTTAGGTAGTTGTTCTATACTGAAAGGAATATCTTCTGGATGATATAAAAACTGATTGTAGTTTGTTGAAATCTGAATGTGTTCAGGCAAATTTTCTTTCACCTTACTAAACACATTAACTTCTTCTTGCGTCCATTCTTCTTGTAAAAAAATATGGTTGACTTTATAGTTTTCTACCAAATCTGGAATACAATTTTCAGGTTTTATGGTATAAACGAATAATGGAATATTAAGTTGAGCTAGATTACTTTTTAAATCGGTTACAGTATCAATTAAAAATTTAGCTCTGTATTTTTCGGTTTTTTTAAAGCCTAACTGATCAACTTCAAATTGTCTTGGATCAAAGCAATATAAAGCGATGACACGATTATTACTTTTAATAGCGTTAGCTAATGACGAATTATCGTGAATTCTTAAATCGTTTCTAAACCAAACTAGGCTTGTGTTTTGTTTTTTCTGCATTTTTCGCTACAATATTTTACGTTGTTCCAATTTTTCTCCCATTTTTTTCGCCATGTAAAAGGTAGTTGGCAAACGGGACAAGTTTTTGTTGGTAAATGTTGTTTAGCTATTCCTTTAGGCATTGGCTAATTTGTTTATCATTCCGTTAAAAATAAATCCATGAAATGGTAAAACGCTATACCAATACAATCGTCCAGCAAGACCTTTTGGTCTAAAAGTAGCACGTTGGTAAACTTTACCTTTTGCAACTTGAAACTCTAACCAAGCTTCTCCTGGTAGTTTCATTTCGGCAAAAAGGATAAGGCGTTTTTGATCTTTATCGGCTAACAATACACGCCAAAAATCTAAAGCGTCGCCTGTATTAATTTCGGTTTGATTGGTACGACCACGACGTAAGCCAATGCCACCAACTAATTTGTCTAAATAACCTCTGATTTTCCACAACGTTGTACCGTAATACCATCCATTTTCACCACCAATTGCCCAAATTTTTTCAAGCGTTCGGTTTTCATCTCTTACCTGTCTTTCTTTTATGTCTTTAAAGCATCCAAATTTTGGAACTTTAAGGTATTTGGTTGAAACTCTTTTTTTGTTTCGGCTACTTATAAAGGCGTCTTTCCAACTGGAAATAATTTCATTTCCTTCAATTTTCACAAACGCATGTTTTACCGCTTCTTTGTAAGAAATAGGTTTGATATCTAAAAAAGTATTGATATTACTTTGTTTACCAATAATTTCTATTCCCATACTATTTACTAGAGAAGACGCTAATTTATACGACGTAGATGTTACAAAATACAACCAATAACTAGAAAGTTTTGGCGTCATTACTGGAACTGTAATAATGTATCGTTTTAAATTTCTAACCTGTCCAAATTGCAAAAGCATGTCTTTGTAAGTTAAAATTTCTGGCCCAAAAATGTCGTGAGATGTGTTGTACAATTCTTCTTTACCAAGTCCTTTGGTTAAAAACGCTAAAACGTCTCTAATGCCAATAGGTTGCGTTTTGGTATTTAACCATTTTGGCGCAATCATTACAGGAAGTTTTTCGACTAAATCTCTAATAATTTCGAAACTTGCGCTACCAGATCCAACAATAATTCCTGCCTTAAAAACGGTTAATGCATAAATGTTAGATTTTAAAGTGTCCTCTACGTTTTTTCTGGATAATAAATGTTTTGAGAGTTTAGTATCGTTGGTGATTCCGCTAAGGTAAATGACTTGTTTTACGTTAGTCGTTTCGATATAATTTTTGAAATTAACTGCACATTCTTCTTCTAATTTATGAAATTTGTCTACCGAATTTGACATAGAATGTATCAAATAATACGCTGCATCTATGTCCTTAGGTATATTTTTTAAAGTATCTGGTTTTAAAAAGTCGGCTTCGATAACATGAAGGTTTTTCTCGTCAGAGTATTTTTTTTCAGTTCGTAATTTTCCGCGTACAGCGCAAACAACGGTATGACCTTGCTCTAACAGTAACGGGATTATGCGCTTACCGATGTAACCTGTTGCTCCTGTTACTAATACTCTCATATTTTGGTTTTTAATGGTTAGTTTATAAAGTGTAATACTTATTGGTTGCCAACTGCTGTTTTAGGTCTTTGGTATTCTAATCGTTTTTCTAGAGTTGGAATAGCGTAAGTATCTAATCCATTTATGGTTGCAACCTTAGCTTTAGAAAGGTTTACAAAGCCATCATTTTCTAATAAATTATCGTTGATAAACAGGTTTTCAATTTCACCTAAAACAAGAATCGTGTCGTTTTCTTTAATGAAATATTCTTGTATAAATTTCATTTGAAGTTGAACAGGTGCGTCTTTTACAAAAGGTGCAAAACATTCATTTTTATATTCTGAATTGAGATTGGTCACTTCAAATTCTGAAATATTTGCATCGTATTTAGCCGAAGTATGATGCGCATCTTCAATTATTGATTTATGAATGTGATTAATCGTGTAAACGCCAGTTGCTTTTATGTTTTCGTAAGTGTTGCGTAAAACGGTTGTTGGTCTGCAAAAAAAGCCTAAAAGTGGCGGATTGCTACCAACGTGCGTTACCGAACTAAACACTGCAACGTTCTCGATATTATCTTTAGATTTTGTACCAATTAAATTAGCACTTTTAAATCCAGAAACGCTATTGATAAGGTTTATGCGATACAGATGATGCATTTCGTCTATGTGTTTTTTACTGAAATGCTTCATTATTTTAAATTTTGAAAGTTATTGATTTTGATGTCTTTAGCTTTTAAGTCGAACATTAAATTGTACAATCCAAAAAACGTACGGTTAATGTAAATAAAATGCTTAGATCCGCGATTACCGTTCATTTTTCTTAGTTCTGTGCTTTTACTGTAGCGTTGTCCCATTTCTGAAATAGCATTGAAAAATTCGGCGTCCGAAAAATCAAATGTATCGACATGAAAAGGTTTGGTGAATAGACTTAACAGTTCATGAAACATCGCCGAAAAGAACTCTAATTCTTCTTTACTATCATCTTTACGAAGTATTTCTAATTGAAACATTTTTTCTGTAAAAATAGATTGGTCTTCAAGACTTTCTTTTTGAGCTAACTCAAAATACGGAACGTAAAAATCCTCAGGAACTGTTTTCATGCAGCCAAAATCCAATGCAATAAGTTCGCCATTTTTAGACACTAAAAAGTTTCCGGGATGCGGATCTGCGTGTACTTTTTTAAGCACATGCATTTGGTACATATAAAAATCCCAAAGCGCTTGACCAATTTTATTTGCTACTTCTTGATTGGTATTGTGTGCAGTAAATTCAGAAAGGTGTTCGCCTTCCATCCAATCCATAGTAATGATACGCTCAGAAGACAAATCTTCGTAATACTCAGGAAATTTAAGGTTAGGAATGTGTTTACATGCATTTACAATTTCTTTACTTTGCTTAACTTCTAGTATGTAGTTAGTTTCTTCTACTAATTTATTTTCTACTTCTTTAAAATACTTATCGCTGTCTTTGCCTTTAATATTAAACATTTTAATAGCAATAGGTTTTACTAAAGCCAAATCGCTAGAAATACTTTCGGCAACACCAGGATATTGAATTTTCACAGCAAGTTTTTTCCCATCCTTTTCGGCTAAATGTACTTGTCCAATACTGGCTGCATTAACCGAATTAAGATTGAAGGTGTCAAAGATTTGGTTTGGTAGTTCACCAAAATATTTTTTAAACGTTTTTTTTACTAAAGGCGCGGATAATGGCGGCACAGAAAATTGCGCTAATGAGAATTTTTCTACATAGGCTTGTGGTAAGATGCTTTTTTCCATACTAAGCATTTGAGCCACTTTTAAAGCACTTCCTTTTAATTGTTTTAGGCTATCGTAAATATCTTCGGCATTATTTTTATTTAAATTTTCTTTAGCTTCTGCTTCGCTTTTAGTGATTTTGTCACCGTAGTATTTTAAATAATTAACACCAACTTTAGCTCCAGTAGATACTAATTTAGTAGCACGAGATATTTTTGAAACCGGTATTTTATCTATAGTTTTCAATAGTAATTTTTATTTGATGTCCATTTGGACTTTTTCTTTGTATATAAATTTTCCAAAATCTATCAAGCTTTTTAATGGCGCAATGTTTAAAACATCAAAGCTTGTATTTACAGATTTTTCGATAAAAATGTCTGTTTTTTCAAAAGATGCAGATGTGTCATCCATCCAAAATTTTAAAGTTAAAAGCAGTTGCATCCAAGCAGATTCTTGTAATGCTCTGTCTTGTAATTTATCTATTTGTTCTTGTTTGGTCTCGATTAGTTCGATACCTAACTGATGGATGTAATGCGTAAAATGTGATTTTAAATCTTTTAAAATCACATAGTTTTTAAGCTTGTTTTTATGCTGATTTAATGCATAAATAACATAACTTCTGTTAGCTGTTAAGTTTTCAAAAAAAGTGAAATAAAAACTTAGTAGTTTATTTCTAGGTTCGAAGTTTTGATAATCTTCGCTTGCTTCTAAAGCGTTTATGGTATTATCAAAAAAGGCTTTGAAGATACCTTTTTCTATAGCTTCAAAGTTACCAAAGTGCTCGTAAAATTTAGACTCTTCAAAATTATTTTCTTTTGCGAAAGCGTAAACAGTTTTAGGTTGCTTGTTGTGTTCTAGTACATAATCCATATAAAATGAGATAATGTTACTAGCTGATATATTTTTCTTTTTTGCCATTATATAAAAATTTAATAGCATAAAGATACAAAATGTTTAACTTATTAAAAGAATAGTTAAACAAAATTTAACAACACTTTGAATTATTATTTTGTTGTCTTGAAAGAATTATGGAGAATTACTGCAGAAACAGCACCTAAAATATGAGCAAAAATATATGAGACTACATGAGATAAATGACCAGTAAATAGAGCAGGAGCAATGGTGCGAACAGGATTCATAGAAGCTTTTGTCACTGGTCCAGCAAACATAGCTTCTAATAAAATAATACCACCAACTGCGATACCAGCCATAATGCCAACTTCTTTGCTGCCTTTAGCTATATTTATAATTACTGTCATTAAAATAAACGTAAGTATAAATTCTAAAATGGCAGCTTTATAGTTAGGAAAACCAGTTGCAGGAATACTTTCTCCTAAAGTTTTACTTTCTGGAAAAAGAAACCAAAGTAGAGCGATTGCTAAAGTTGCTCCGATTAATTGAAAGAAAGCATATTTAGGAACTTCTTTCCAAGCAAACGTTTTTGCAACAGCAAAACCAATAGACACCGCTGGATTAAAGTGTGCACCAGACGTTGCGCCAAATGCATAAATCATTGCCATTACAATTAATCCCCAAACGGAAGCCACGCCAACGTGAGAAATGCTTCCGTTTGTAACTTCGTTAATGGTCATTGCGCCACAACCACAAAAAATCATAGCAAATGTGCCAAGTAGCTCGGCAATATATTTTTTCATTTTAATGCTTTATTTGATTAAAAACATATTTCATTTCTGTAGCAATTTGATGGGAACGTTCTAAATATTTTTGATCTTGTAAATCGGTATTATCAAATAATTTTGGGTCTTCGTAAGTGATTGGTATACGTTTTTCGGCACCAGGAATAAATGGGCAACCTTGATCTGCGCTAGAGCAAGTCATAATTGCAGCAAAGTTTGATTTTGGATTAAACTTATGATCGTAAGTTTTAGAAAATCCAATAATTGGATGTGAATTGTTATCAAATTTTATACTGTAAATAGGATTGTTTCCTTCAGTTAGTGTTTCGATTTCAAATCCTGATTTTTCTAAAGTTTCAGCCACTTTAGGATACATTGCAGTAACTTCTGTTCCGCCAGAAAAACACGTAACATTTTCAATTTTAAAATAATGCGCTAAAGTTTGAGCCCAAATTTGTGATAAATGACTGCGTCTAGAGTTATGCGTGCAAATAAAATTAATGGTAATTGGCAAGTTTTTATCTACTTTATCTTGTATAAAAGATACAAGAGGTTGTAAAGTTTCTTTTCTGTCTTTAAATATTGTATTAGTATCTAAAGTTTTAATAAGGTCTTTGATTTGAGTAGTCATGATTACATTGAATTAACAGCAATTACCATCGGGAGAACAGCAAGGTTCGTTATTTAAATCTCTAAGGTTTATTTTCTGTTTTGGTTGTTGATTTTCAGGTATGCCACACTTGTCTTTAGCTAAACAATCTGTTTGTGTAGAGGTTAAGTTAAATATGCCATTATCAAATTCAAGTCCATACTTTTCTATACTATTTTCGCCTTGATATTCAACTTCGATGTCTAGATCTTTTAGGTTGAAAATATCTTCAGATAATTCTATAATATGAATCAGTTTTTCAGGATGTAATCTGTGATCGTAATCATTGGCATTCCACAGTTGAAAATTTACTTTACGTTCTTGTCTTACGGTTCCGCCGCAATCAATAAAATGTTTGGTGGTTTTACCAACTTCAGTCACATGAAAGTGTCTAGGCACTAATTGTCCGTTTGGCAATTTAAAAGCAATGGTATTTAATTGCTTAAGATGATTTTTTATGTCTTTTAATGTCATTTTTTATGTTTTAGCAACAACTTGTGTTGTTAGATTCTGTATTTAAAAATGCCGATATTGCAGTTTGCATTTTTGTCCAATTGTCTTGATGAATACAATAACAAACGCTAGTACCTTCTATCGTTCCTTGGATTAATCCTAAGTTTTTTAATTCTTTTAAATGTTGTGAAATTGTTGGTTGGGCTAAGCCAATTTCTTCTACCAAATCACCACATACGCAAGCATTAATTTTAAATAAATGTTGAATTATAGCTACTCGTGCAGGATGACCAAATGCTTTAAAATATGAAGCAAGTAGATTTTGCTGGTCTGTAAACATTTCGGTTTTGATTAATCCCATAATATATTTGTATATTTGTTTATAGCAATATTACGATTAATAAAATTAGCCGACAACTTTTTTTTCATTTTAAGGTTTTATTAACAAACTACAGATACGCATTGATTAATTTTATATTTGAAAACTTAAAACCAAAACATAATGAAAAAGTTATTTACTTTATTACTTGTTTTAACAGTTAGTTTTACTGTTAATGCACAAATTGAAACACCACAACCAAGTCCTTCACAAAAGATAGAGCAGAAGGTAGGTTTAACAGATGTGACTTTAGAATACTCTAGACCATCTATGAAAGGGAGAACAATTTTTGGAGACCTTGTTCCTCACGGAAAATTATGGCGTACAGGAGCAAATAAAAATACTACAGTTACTTTTAGTACAGATGTTACTATTGGAGGAAAAGCTGTAAAAGCAGGTACTTATGCTATTTTTACTAAGCCTAATGCTAATAATTGGGAAGTATTATTTTATAGTGATGCAAACAATTGGGGAACACCACAAAATTGGGATGAGAGCAAAGTTGCAGCTTCTGTTACAACTGAAGTTTACGAAATCCCAATGAACATAGAAACGTTTACAATTTCTTTTGATGATTTAACAAACGATTCTGCTGTAATAGGTATTATGTGGGAAAAAACATATGTTGGTGTAAAATTTGAAGTTCCTACAGATAAAGCAGTAACAGCTGCTATTACTAAAGTTATGAATGGTCCATCTGCAGACGATTATTATGCATCAGCACGTTACTATTTAGAATCAGGTAAAGACATTAATCAAGCTGTTGTTTGGATGGATAAAGCTGTAGAAATGACTAAAGACAATCCAAGATTTTGGTGGTTACGTCAGCAATCTTTAATCAAAGCAAAAGCTGGTGATAAAAAAGGAGCAATAAAAGCTGCAAAAGCAAGTTTAGAAGGTGCTGAAAAAGCAGGTAATGCAGATTACATTAAAATGAATAAAGACTCTTTAAAAGAATGGGGAGCAATGTAAATTTAGATCTTTAGATAGTTAGATATCTAGATTTTAAGATAAAAAAAGCGCAATTGGTTAGATTGCGCTTTTTTATTTTATATGGTAGAATTAACTATTTCTATTTTTGTTTAATTCATCTTGTAATTGACGTCTCACTTTTTGCTCACGTTCTAAAGCATTACGTCTGTGTTCTTCAAATTCTTCTTCAACTTCAGTTAACTTTTGTTTTGCTTCTTTAGTTATAGCATTACTATTTTTAAATCTAAAAATGAAGAATAGTAAGAACGCCAATAAACCAGCAATTATTGACCACATTAATACATTATAACCACTTTTACTCATTGCAATTCCAAATAAAGACATGCTGTCTTTTTCTTCATTAGTAGCTTCTAAGTTTGTTTTTGTAGTACTTAAATTAGTTTTAAGTTGGTCTATTTCTTCTTTTTGGGTAGTAACTGTTTTTTGAGTGTTTAATAATTCAGATTTAACAGCTTTTAAAGAGTCTAATGTGTGCGATTTTAACTTGTTTAACCAATCACGTTTTATGACTTCGTAAGTATTACCTCTGTCATCTCTCCAATTACTTGATTTTTGTATGACGTATTCAAATTGATTATCTAACGTTCCAGAATCTAAAGAAAGATTATCTTCTTCTGTAGTGTCTTGAGCAATTACTGAAATTGAAACTGTAAAAAATAAGAATAAAGCTGAAGTTAAGTTTTTGTATTTAAACATGTTAAGTTTTTAGTTTTAAGAAATTGTTTGTGTTTTATTTTAAAATCTTATCCATTAAGCGCCTTAAAGATAGCAAAAAGCCTCACAATTGCGAGGCTTTTCTATATACGTTTTTAAAATGTGTTTTGGATTTTAATAATATGTAAAACGTCTAACTTTAGCAATATATTTTGCTAATCTTATCACTTGGTGACTATATCCATACTCATTATCATACCAAACATAGATCACTGCATTTTTACCATCTTTTCTTACTATAGTTGCTTTACTGTCATAAATTGAAGGTGCAGAACTACCTATAATATCACTAGAAACAAGCTCGTCACTCATTTCGTATTTTATTTGTTCTACTAAATCACCTTCTAGAGCATATTTTTTTAATGTAGCGTTAATACCTTCTACAGATGTTTCGGTATCTAATTCTAAGTTTAAAATAGCTAAAGAACCGTTTGGTACAGGAACACGTATAGCACTTGATGTTAATTTACCTTCAAAACTTGGTAGAGCTTTAGATACAGCTTGTCCAGCACCAGTTTCTGTAATAACCATATTTAAAGCTGCAGCACGACCACGACGGTATTTTTTATGAAAATTATCGACTAAGTTTTGATCGTTTGTATAAGCGTGAATAGTTTCTAAATGTCCGCTTTTTACACCATAAGTATCTTCAATAGCTTTTAAAACTGGAGTAATAGCATTAGTTGTACAAGATGCTGCAGAGAAAATATCTATTTGATCTGGATTGTTTTCTAAATGATTTACACCATATACAATGTTTGGTATACCTTTACCTGGCGCAGTTAATAATACTTTGTCTGCTCCTTTAGAGTTTTTTAATCTAGTTAAGGCTTCTTTATCTCTAAATGCACCTGTATTATCTATAATTAAAGCATTATTAATACCGTAAGTTGTATAATCTATATCTTCTGGTTGGTTTGCTGCAATAATTTTTACTGTAGTTCCATTAATTATTAAAGCTTCATTTTTTAAATCTGCTCTTACAGTACCAGGAAATTCACCATGTACAGAATCGTTACGTAATAAAGAAGCACGTTTTTCTAAAACGGTTTGATCTAATTTACCGCGAGTAACAATTGCACGTAAGCGTAATTGACTTCCTTTACCAGTTCTAGTCATTAACTCTCTAGCTAGTAATCTACCAATACGACCAAAGCCATATAATACAACGTCTTTAGGAGTTACATCTTCTTTTTCTTTTGCGTCTTTTAATTTTTCGGCAACAAAAGACATTGCATTGCTGTATTTTTTTTCTTCTAAATGAAACTCGTAAGTAAGTTTACCAATATCTAATTTTGCAGCAGGAACATCAAGTGTTTTAATAGCTTGAGCAATTTCTACAGAATCAAAAATAGAGATAGGTTTTTGCACAAATTCGCCAGCGTATTCATGAAGATTTAAAATTTCAGAGACATTTCTGTCTATAAGCTGATTTCTAAAAAGTACAAGCTCTATTGATTTGTCATACCATAGATCGCTTACAATTTTAATAAATTCGACTGTTGCTCTTCTTCTGTCTGCTTGAAAAGCTAATTCGTTTTCGTAGGTTTCGTTAATCGACATTTTATTGTATTTAGTAATGTGTTGTTTAATTTATGAAACTGAATAGGTTAACAGTATTCAATTTTCATAATTTTCGGCAAAAGTATAGATTTCAAACGTTTTCGTAAAACAAAAAGTGATAAAAAAATAAAAGCACTTCAATTTTACATTGAAGTGCTTTTAAAACAAGATATAAAATTAAGATTTATCTTAATCCATAGCGCGTTTTTTCTCCTTTAGAATTTATTAGCTCGATACTTAAAGGTTTGTAAGGATCTCTATTTTCTAATATAGTTTTAACATCGTCTACTGAGTTTACCTCTGTGTTATTAATTGCTGTAATGATGTTTCCTTCTTCAATACCTTCGCTTATTAAATATTCTTTATAAGTACCATTTACTTTTGTGATTTTAACACCATTATCTAATTTAAACTTTTTAAGATCTTTAGGTTTTGCATTTTTAATTTCGCCAATCACAGGTAATATATAACGGTTGTTTTTTAATAAAGTAACTTTTACATCTTTAAGTGTTCCATCTCTTAAAATAGAAACTGTGACAACATCATTAGGTCTTTTTGTATTTAAAAAGCCTCTTAAGTCACTAAACTTATTAATTTTAATTCCGTCTATAGATTTGATAATATCACCACTTTTTAGTCCAGCAGCTTCTGCGCCAGTATCTTCTTCTATATCGTCAATGTAAAACCCTTCGGTTTCATTAACGCCTAACTTTTCGGCATAATTACTATTTAAAGTACCACCAACAACACCTAAAATACCGTTTTGTACATTACCAAATTCCATAATATCTTGCACCACTTTTTTTGCAATGTTACTAGGAACAGCAAACGAGTAACCAATGTAAGATCCCGTTTGAGAGCTAATAGCAGTATTAATCCCAACTAATTCACCTTTGGTATTAACTAATGCGCCACCAGAATTTCCAGGATTTACAGCTGCATCTGTTTGTATAAAAGATTGTGTGCTTTTACCACTTAAATCTCTTGATTTTGCACTAATAATACCAGCAGTAACTGTAGAAGTTAAATTAAAAGGATTACCGACAGCAAGAACCCATTCGCCAATTTTGGCCATATCACTATCACCAAAGGTAACGTAAGGTAAGTCTTGGTTTGTTTCTACTTTAAGTAAAGCGATATCTGTATTTGGATCGGCGCCAACTATGGTAGCTTCAAGAGTTTGATTATCGTTTAAAGTAACACTTAATTGTTCAGAATCTTCAATTACGTGGTTATTAGTAATAATGTAACCATCTGGAGATATAATAACACCACTACCAGTACCAAGTTGTCTTTGTTGTGGTATTCTACCATAAAATAAGTCTTGTAAAGTTGGCTTAGCATTGTTTAATGCTACGTTTTTTACGTGTACGACAGCATGTACAGTTTTTTCTGCAGCTGTAGAAAAGTCTATATTTTCGGCAGCAGCAAGAGAAGTGTTTGTACTACTGTAATTTGTTGGTAAAAACGATGGTTGTTCTACTTCGTTTTGTGTTGCAATTGTTTGTTCTTCTTTTTCAAGAAAGGTTTTATAAGTTCCAAGAGTAATTGCGCCTCCTAATACTGAAACTAAAACCAATGTTAAAAACTTCTTCATGTTCAATTTAGTTTAGAATTATTAGAATAACGATTAAAATTAATTAAATATTGAGTGGCTATTTCAACTTTAACTACTATTTAACAACATAAATAATACTATATTTGTGTTTCCAATTTTAGCCAAAAATGACTGTAAAATTTTATAAATATCAAGGTACAGGAAACGACTTTGTTATTGTTGACAATAGACAAAATGTATTTGACAAAAATGATACCAAACGCATTAAGTTTTTGTGTGACAGACGATTTGGCATTGGTGCAGATGGGTTAATTTTGCTAGAAAATGACAATACTTCAGATTTTAAAATGGTCTATTACAACGCAGATGGAAACGAAAGTACAATGTGCGGTAATGGTGGACGTTGTATTGTTGCTTTCGCGGAATTTTTAGGCATATTTAAAAATACAACCACTTTTAATGCTATAGATGGAATGCATACTGCTAAGATTGAAGACAATTTAGTTTATTTACAAATGAAAGATGTAGACACTATCCAAAGGTTTTCTACGCATCATTTTTTAGATACTGGATCACCACATCATGTACAGTTTGTAGAAGATTTAAAGACGTTTAATGTAAAAGCAGAAGGAGAAAAAATACGTTATGGCGCACCTTACAATCAGGCTGGTAGCAATGTTAATTTTGTTGAAAAAATCAATCAAAATACATTTGCTGTTCGTACTTATGAAAGAGGCGTAGAAGACGAAACTTTATCCTGCGGAACAGGTGTAACAGCAGTAGCAATTGCGATGTATGATTCTGGAGAAAGTACATCAAACACCATTAATCTAAATGTAGAAGGCGGACAATTAAAAGTGTCTTTTGACAAAGTTGGAAACACCTATAAAAATGTAATGTTAATTGGACCTGCAACTCAAGTTTTTAAAGGAGAAATAGAATGCTAACATTAACAGGAGAACATATTTATTTACGTGCTTTAGAACCTGAAGATTTAGAATTTATTTACCAAATAGAAAACGACGAATCCATTTGGGAAATAAGCAATACCATAACGCCTTATTCCAAATATTTAATTAAGCAATATCTAGAAAATGCCCATAAGGATATCTATGAAGTTAAACAGTTACGATTAGTTATATGCAACAATTTAGATAAAACAATTGGACTGATAGATTTGTTCGATTTTGATATAAAGAACAAACGTGCAGGAATTGGAATATTAGTAAAATCTGAAACCGAAAGACAAAAAGGCTACGGTAAAGAAGCTTTAAAACTTTTGGTTAATTACAGTTTTAAACACTTAAATTTACATCAATTATATTGTAACATTTCAGAAGACAATACAGCAAGTTTAACTCTTTTTAAAAATCAAGGATTTAAAGAAATAGGCTTGAAAAAAGATTGGAATCTTACTAACGGATCATATAAAAATGAATATTTATTTCAACTTATAAATAACAATGTATATTAAAAAAATACTTACAGCAATTGCACTTATAGGCTTAGTTATAGCTGGTTATTTTGCTTATTTTGTGTATAATGCAATGTTTAAGCCTAATACGGCATTTAACAATGATGTCGCTTACATTTATGTACCTTCTAACGCAACATACCAAGACGTTAGAGAACAATTAGAACCTTTATTAAAAGATATTGATAGTTTTGATGCATTAGCTGCACAAAAAAAATATACAACTCATATAAAAGCGGGTAGATTTCCTGTAAAAAAAGGAATGAGTAATAACGATATTATAAACTCTATAAGAAGTAATAACTTACCGATAAAGCTAAGTTTTAACAATCAAGAACGAATAGAAGATTTAGCAGGTCGTGTAGCTCAACAAATAGAGCCTGATAGTTTATCTTTACTTAATGCGATGTTAGATAGTAAATTTTTAAAGGATAAAAATTTTACTAAACAAACCGTTTTAAATATGTATGTGCCAAATACATATGAGTTTTTTTGGAATACTTCTCCCGAAGCTTTTAGAGACCGAATGTTAAAAGAATATTACCGTTTTTGGAATGATTCGCGTCAAGCAAAACGAAAAGCATTAAAGCTATCGGTAAACGAAGTATTAACAATAGCTTCTATAGTACAAAAAGAAACTGCTAAAATAGACGAAAGACCAAGAGTTGCAGGTGTATATTTAAATAGAATTAGAAAAGGTTGGCCTCTTGAAGCCGATCCTACTGTGATTTATGCTAAAAAATTACATGAAAATAATTTTAATCAAGTTATTAAAAGAGTGTTATACAAGGATTTAGAAATAGACTCAAAATATAATACTTATAAATATCCAGGTATTCCACCAGGTCCAATTACAATGCCAGATGTTTCTGCGATAGATGCTGTTTTAAATCCAGAAAAACATGATTATATGTTTTTTGTTGCAGATGTATCAAACTTTGGATATCATAAATTTGCTAAAACTTTAGCGCAGCATAATGCAAACAAACGTTTGTATACCCAATGGATTAGTCGTCAAGGAATAAATAGATAGGTTGTATAAATTTTTAATTTTTGCTTTCTTTACTTTAAGCTTTGTTAATGGACAAACAAAGTCAGATTTGTTTTTTACACCAAGTGACACGTTACATGTAAAAAGAAAAAATGCAGTAATACTAACAGAAAGTACTCTTGGCGGATTAACATTATTAGGCTTAAATCAATTATGGTATTCAGACTATGAAAGGTCTAAATTTCATACCATTAATGATAATTCAGAATGGTTTCAAATGGATAAGCTAGGACACACATTTACAGCTTATCATTTAGGAAGATTTGGTGCTCAAACATTAAATTGGGCAGGCGTAAGCAAGAAAAATCAGTTAATTTATGGTGGCTCATTAGGGTTTATGTTTTTAACTGGAGTCGAAGTTTTAGATGGATTTTCTGAAGAATGGGGATTTTCTTGGGGAGATTTTTTTGCAAATGCTACTGGAAGTAGTTTATATATTGGCCAAGAGTTGCTTTGGGATGAGCAACGTGTGACTTTAAAATATTCTTTTTCTAAATCAAAATACGCTAATTTAAATCCAAATAAGTTAGGAAGCTCGTTTACAGAACAACTACTTAAAGATTATAATGGGCAAACGTATTGGCTTAGTATAAATTTATATTCGTTTTTTAAATCTAGTAAAATACCTAAATGGTTAAATGTTGCAGTAGGATACAGTGCAGATGGATTATTATATGGAAGTAAAGAGTTGCAGCAAAATTTTTTTCCGGATCAAAAAAGACAACGACAAATTTTACTTAGTCTGGATCTAGATTTAACTAAAGTAGAAACCAATTCTACGTTTTTAAAACAATTTTTTAATGTAGTTAATGTTATAAAAATCCCGTTTCCAACACTTCAATTTAACTCTAACGGACACGTTACAGGACACTTAGTCTACTTTTAACAAACCTTAACATATTGATTTTCAGTATTAAATAATTTGTTGTATATTTGCACGCTGAAATTTTAACCAGAACTGCAAAACTGCATTTGGTTATAAATCTAAACAAATGAAAAAAAATATTGGAAAGATATTATCGCTAGTACTTACAATATCAATTTTATTAATTGTTGTTTTTTACAATACAAACACTAAAATTGTAATAAAAAATTCAACTCCAATTGTAGAAAAAGTTAACAATCAATCTTCCGATTTAGCTTCTTTAGAAGTAAAACAACTTAAAGAGCAGTACACACCACATTTAGGAAAATCTTTCGCAGGATTTAAAGAAGCTTTAGGATTTAAAGAATCGCAAAACAATTACTTTAGAGTTAACAAATTTGGTTACTTAGGAAAATATCAATTTGGTAAAGGCACTTTAAAACTAATTGGAATTTATGATCCAAATTTATTTTTAAATACTCCAGAATTACAAGAAAAAGCATTTATAGCAAATGCACAGCGTAATAAATGGGTATTAAGAAGAGATATTAAGCGTTTTGATGGAAAGTACATTAATGGAGTAAAAATCACTGAGTCTGGTATTCTTGCAGCTGCTCATTTAGCTGGTCCAGGAAGTGTGAAAAAGTATTTAAGAAGCTATGGTAAAGAAGGATTTTCTGATGCTTTTGGTACGTCTATCAGATATTATATGAAAAAGTTTTCTGGTTACGATACTTCGTCTATTAAACCGTTAAAAAAAGTTAAAGTTTCTTATAAAAGAGCTTAATATTTTTTAAGCCTTATGAATTATAAATAGTGTTGGTCTTTTATGTAGATCAACGCTATTTTTTTTCCATTGTAAAACAGTTTGAGTTTTTATATATTCACTATCTAAAGTAATATCGCAAGCGACACAAATTAAGCAATCACTACTTAACGTATTGCATAGATCTTCTAATAGTTTATTATTTCTGTAAGGTGTTTCGATAAAGGATTGAGATTGATTGTAATCTTTACTTAAACGTTCTAATCGTTTGATTTCAGATTTTCTCTCGTGTTTATCAATTGGTAAATATCCATTAAAAGCAAAGGATTGTCCATTCATTCCAGAAGCCATCATAGCTAGTAGGATAGAAGATGGGCCAACTAACGGAATAACTTTAATGTTTTTTTGATGCGCTAGTTTTACAATATCTGCTCCAGGATCTGCTACGCCAGGACAACCAGCATCTGATAATAAACCAATTGTTTTACCTTCTAAACAAGGTTTAATAAAATTAGGTAAATCTTCAGGTTGTGTATGTTTATTTAATTCGAAAAGTGTTAAACTTGGTTGAGATTTTTCAGGAGAAATACTTTTAATAAATTTTCTAGCAGCTTTAGAGTTTTCAACAATAAAGGTGTCTAAACTATCAATAATTGTTTTTACTTGAGACGGTAAAACATCAAAAGGGTTAGTATCTCCTAAAGTATTTGGTATTAAATAAAGTTTTCCCTTATCCATTTTTATAGACTATTTAAACGATTGGCAATAATTTCACAAGCATTATCTAGCATGTTGTAAACATTTTCAAAACCTTTATCGCCACCATAATAAGGATCTGGTACATCTAAGTTTTTATCAGGAAAACTTTCGTTTAGAATTAGTTTTACTTTTTCTATTTGTTGATTAGATTCTGCTAAAGCAATTATATTTTGATAATTTGAGTTGTCCATAGCATAGATAAAATCAAAGTCTTCAAAATCTTGTCTTGTAAATTTTCTTGCGCGTTGGTTAGTGATGTTTAATCCATTTTGTCTTGCTACAGCAATAGACCTTGGATCTGGTTTGTTACCAACATGGTATGCTGCTGTACCAGCAGAATCTACAATAAAATGACTATCTAATTTTGATTTTAAAATACCTTCTGCTAACGGAGAACGACAAATGTTTCCTAAGCAAACCATCAAAATTTTAGTCATAAAATTTAAAATTTAAACTGAAAGTTTTTTATTTAAATCCTCTACGTATTTTCTAAATTGTTTGTCTGTAGAAGATAAGTTGTCTACAGTTTTGCAAGCATGTAATACTGTAGCATGATCACGTTTTCCTATTTGCGAACCAATACTAGCTAAAGAAGCTTTGGTATATTTTTTTGCAAAAAACATAGCTAATTGTCTAGCTTGTACAATATGTCTTTTTCTTGTTTTAGATTGTAGTGTATCTACATCCATTTGGAAGTAGTCTGATACAATCTTTTGTATGTAATCTATTGATACTTCGCGTTTTGTGTTTTTAACAAACTTTTCTACAACTTGTTTAGCTAGATCAATATTAACTTCCTTTTTATTAAATGAAGATTGAGCAATTAAAGAGATTATTGCACCTTCTAATTCTCTAATATTAGTTTTAATATTTTTTGCAACATATTCTACTATATCGTCAGGCATTTCAACACCATCTCTATATAGTTTGTTTTTTAGAATAGAAACTCTTGTTTCAAAATCTGGAGCTTGTAATTCAGCAGATAATCCCCATTTAAAACGAGATAATAAACGTTGTTCTATATCTTGCATATCTACAGGCGCTTTGTCACTTGTTAAAATAACTTGCTTTCCGTTTTGATGCAAATGGTTAAATATATGGAAGAATACATCTTGTGTACCAGATTTACCTGATAAAAATTGTACATCGTCAATAATTAATACATCTACTAATTGGTAAAAATGTATAAAATCATTTCTGTTATTCTTTTTTACTGAATCTATATATTGTTGTGTAAATTTTTCAGCAGAAATGTAAAGAACAGTTTTCTCTGGATACTTATCTTTAATATCCACACCAATAGCATGTGCTAAGTGTGTTTTCCCTAATCCAACGCCACCAAACACTAATAAAGGATTAAACGATGTTCCTCCAGGTTTAGCAGATACTGCTAATCCAGCACTTCTTGCTAAACGGTTAGAATCTCCTTCTAAAAAGTTTTCAAAATTATAATTAGGATTTAATTGAGATTCTATCTTAACATTTCTAATTCCAGGAATTACAAATGGATTTTTAAGTTCAGGATTCTTATTGTTTAAAGGTACATCAACATCTTGAGATTTTACTGCAGTACGACTAGTACTTGGT
This sequence comes from Mesoflavibacter profundi, assembly GCF_014764305.1. NCBI lineage: Bacteria > Pseudomonadati > Bacteroidota > Flavobacteriia > Flavobacteriales > Flavobacteriaceae > Mesoflavibacter > Mesoflavibacter profundi. The sequence goes on along the minus strand of NZ_CP061703.1, from coordinate 290 downwards.
ATTTTCTCTGTAAATGGTTGTTTGTTACCGTAAGTGTTTTCCATTTTAATAATGTAAACCAACTTAGCAGTATCACCTAACTCTTTTGTTAAAGCAACTTTTAATAATTTAACATAATGCTCTTCTAACCACTCGTAAAAAAATTTACTTGGGACTTGAATACTTAAAGCATTATCTGTAAGCTTTACCGCAACAATTGGTTCAAACCAAGTTTTATATGCTTGAGGTTGGATGTTATCTTTTATAAACAGGAGACAATTATTCCATACCGATTGCGCAGTTATACTCAT